>CAYVNL010000098.1:0-14051 GCA_964452925.1 uncultured Candidatus Saccharibacteria bacterium | reverse complement strand
GTTATTATTAGATAGACAGGAAGAACAGATAGCCGAACAAAAGGCAGAAGAAAAAGAAATTCAAGCTATAGCTATTCAAGCTGTTATTGGCGGAGCTTCTCCTGACTTGGTTACCCAAATTCAACAAGCAGGTTCATTGATAGAAGCAACACAATTAGCTCAACCATATCTAACAGAAACAACCGAGAAAAATACCCAAGTAGTCACCGTTGGGGACAGGTCATTATTAATTGATAAGCAAACTGGTGAAACTATTAGAGACTTGGGTTATGCTTATAAGAGTGAAATGTCTGATAGTGACATTAGAATAGCAAATGAAAATACAATTCTTCAGGCAGTGCGAACCGCTTATGATGCTAGGAAACAGGTTGAGGGAGAAAATTGGGATGGTTATTTGAATCCACTAGACTGGGAGCCACTATTTGATAAGTGGATTAATGCTGGAATGAGTGGGATGGATTTCTTTGAGAAGTTTTCGCAATACGTTAATCCAGAGGATATTTAATATGGCAAAGTTAATTGAACTTAGTGATTATAGAAACACTTTAACACAGAATATACAAGAAAGAGCTAAGGCAAGGCGGATAGAAATTTTACAAAAAGAAGCGGAAGAATCTAGAAAAGAATCACAAAAAGCTAGTAGCACCCTTGGTTTAGCGAAGGAAACAGTTAAGGGGGTTGGAGCGACGGCAACTGGACTATTAAAAGAATTGGGAAAATGGGGTGTGCGATTAGGTGTTTCTCTATATGATGTGCCAAAGGTTTTAGCCACTGGCGGAAAAAAGACAACTACTGTGAATGTCCCGCTTTTAGGTGAAGTTGAAAGTTTACAGGCAAAAGCTGGTAAGGTAGTAGGAGAAGTTGTCGAGGGTAAAAAACCATTATATTCATCATTGGGACCAATGGCAGAAACGATTGTGGATGTTGTTTCAGTTGTATATACTCCACTTAAGTCTCTAAAAATTATTAAGGGTGGTCAGTTAGCCAAGGGAGTAATAAAAGGAGTAGCTACAGGTGGTGTATATGGTTCAGCTTTTTCAGGGGCTTCTGCCTTAACTGAAGGCGGTGGAGTGAAAGAAATTGCTAAAGCAACAGTTGCTGGAGCTGGAATTGGTGTAGCTGCTGGTGGGTTGCTAGGAGCTGTTGGCGGATTTATCGGAAGTAAGCTAAAGAGTAATAAGGTTGTTAAGCCAATTAAAGATATTAAAACAGAGTTAAAGACAAAACCAGTCTCAATAAAAAAATATGTTGGCAAATCTAAAGATATTACCAAATACGCAGTTACCAGACCAGACCTTAAGGTTCGAACATTAAAAAGTTTAGGTAAAGACATTGAGGGAAACAAAGTTGTTTCAAGATTAGAGTGGAATAATAAAACAAATAATGGTTTATTATTATTAACTAGTGAAGCTGATGATAGAGCATTAGCTCACGAGATAGGTCATTATATTTCAAAAAAGAAACCAGAATTAGCTAAAGAGTTCAGGAATGAAGTTAATGCTATTACTGGCGGAAAACAAAATCTAAATGAAGATTTTGCTTCCGCTATTGGCGAAGTTATCTTTAATCCTGTGGCGAGAAAATTAGCTCCTAGTCTAACCCAACAAGTTAAAGAATTTAAAATTAAATTTAAAAATATAAAAGTTAAGACAGAGAAATTACCGAAAATCAAGGAAAAGACAGTTAAGGATGTTCAAAGAATAAACGAATTACAAGTGGAGATTGGAGCGATGGAAGAATCTCTAAATGCTTCACCATACTCAAAGGTATCAAAGTATATCAACAAAAGAACAGGGGAATTACCAGAAGTTACAGGTAAGAAAACTGGTGGTTTTTTTGAAAGATTTGGCGATGAAGTTGCGCAGGAGTTAGGATTTGATGATAGTGAGATGTTGAGGGTTGGTTATGAGAGGTATCTATCAGATAGGAATAGATTAAAGAAATTGAAAGGAGAATTAAGAGAAGTCCGTGGTGAGTCTTATAAAGATTATACAGCAGAAGATATAGAACAAATAAATAAGCTTGCTCAAGAAGCGGTTGGTGAATGGGGTGGAACGAGGGTTGTTAAAAAAGAAGCTAAGCCAATTTTTATGGGAGCTAAACCACAGAAGAAGGTTAAAACAGAAGCTGTTAATTGGAAGCATATCAATACTTCTACTGAAACAGAAGATGTTATTAAAACGGTATTAGAGAGCGAAAATCAATTTAAGTCCGTTAGACCATCAAGAACTAACCAAAACATTATAGACACAGCAAGAGCTTTGGATATCCCACCCACAAAAGAGAACCTTAACAAAATTTTGAGAGATATGCCAAATGCTAACCTTAATACAAAATTAAGGCAGATGGCAGTTGATAGTGCTAACGATTTAGCAGAGTATCTTAAAACCGTTGACACTGGCAATTTAAGCAAATTAGAAACAAAAACAGTTAGGGATAAATTTATGAGAACACAGGGTATATGGAAGACTGCCGCTGGCTTGAGAACGGAAGCATCCCATTTGTTTAGGAGTATGGGTATAGATGTTTTAGAAGGTGAAAATATGTCTGTTTTAGCTAAAGAGCTTAAGAAAATAGTTGGTGAGTCTGGAGATGATATGGTTAAGATGATGAATAAATCGCAGAAGATAGTTACTCCGTCAAAGGGAGAGACAGTTATATCAATTTGGTATAACGTTATTCTTTCTGGTTGGAAGACTTGGGCGAGAAATATTTTAGATACAACATCTATTATGTTTTCGGAAACATTTTCAAAGGTAGCCAATCCGACAACAATAATGGAAGTCCCTAGATTTGTTGCTGGTATGTTAAATGCCATACCAAGTTCATTGTATAGAGCTGGTAGGGTGCTTATTGGTAAGGAAAAGTTTTCTTCAAAACTTTCTTATACTAAAAACATAGAGCCATATTTTAAGAGTAAACAGGCAAATCTCTGGTTAACAGAAATATCTGGTAGAATTTTAGAAGCGCAGGATGTAGTAATGTCTAATATGGTAAAAGAGGCCGAAAAAGTTGTTAATAAATTTGGCAAACAAATGGAAAAGGCGGGAATTGATAAATCCACTGCCGTTAAATTAAACAAC
Organism: uncultured Candidatus Saccharibacteria bacterium; assembly: GCA_964452925.1. Classification (GTDB taxonomy): domain Bacteria; phylum Patescibacteriota; class Minisyncoccia; order Minisyncoccales; family CSSED10-335; genus CAYVNL01. Next base: position 10,968 of record CAYVNL010000098.1, on the reverse strand, counting down.
GCAATGATGGAACAATTTTCTGAAAGAAATACTTATCGCAATCAGCCGATGGGTGTAATGGGAGCAATTTCAGGTGGAATAAGTAAAATAACAGAAAAAGTCAAGGTATTAAAATTTATTGTTCCGTTTACTAGGGTTGTTGCCAATGTTATTGATAGAAAAGTTGATTACTTGCCATTCAGTAATTTGGTTAGAACATTTGGTAAAAAATATATCCAACAAGAAGCAAATATTGTTTTAAAAAAATCTGGCGTTTCAGCTACCAAATTTGATATAATTAGACCAGTTATTGAGAAAAGGTTGCGACAACAACAACTAGGCAGATTATATTTAGGAACATTAGTGACCACTGGAGCTTATTCCCTAGCAAAGAATGACAGAATTTCTGCTGGTGGCCCCTCAAACCTCAATCATAAAAAACAATTAGAGGCAACAGGTTGGAGGCCATACTCAATTAAGCTTGGTGATACCTGGGTTCCTTATTTATATCTTGGTCCATTAAGTGGTATCTTTGCTGCAGTTGGTTCTATTAGCGATGCTATTAAGTATGGAAAAGTTGATGAAGAAATTTGGACAAAGTTATCTGATGGAATAGTTGGTTTTATGCAGTCAAATTTATCCCAGTCATTCTTAAGTGGAGTGTCTGATTTGTTTGATGTAATGTCTGGACAACAAGATCCAAAGAAGTGGGTAAATAGACTAATAACAGGATTGGTTCCTATTCCAGCATTTTTTTATCAAACAGTAGATGCAATTAGTAGGAAAAGATATGATATTCAAACCCTAGCAGAGTCTCTTAAGAAAAAATTTGGTCTAACTGGAGATTTAAAACCATACCTAACAGCATTAGGCGAAGAAACAAAGTCTGATTTAATTTGGGGAATATCGCCATCTAAAGAAGAACAAAATACCTATAAGGAGATAGAAGATAGAGGTCTTCTCTTAAGATTGCCAACTAAGACAACAAAAATTGAGGGCAAACAGATGACTAGGGATCAATTATGGGATTATATTAAGATTAGAGGCGAACTTATTAGTAAAAATATAGACCAAATACTAAAACTTGTTGATGCTCAAAATACCCAAGAAATGAAAGAAAAAGTCTTTGAAAAGCAAATTGATTTAATAAGTGAAATGGCAAAGGAACAAATAAAAAAGGCCTATAAAATTAAGACCCCCAAGAAAGGTTTTGGCTTGCAGAAAAAACAAGAAATTCCGACAATTAAAATAAAACATTAACCAAGTCCAAAAAATAGACCTATTAAGATAAAAGCGACTATGAACCAAAAAATTTCTTTGATTATTTCACACGCTCTATCAATTTTATTTTTATCTTCGTTCATAATTTAATACTCCTTAATAATTTATTTATAGAACACCTTTCTTTTTCAGACTAGATTTCATTTCATTTAGAATTTTACTTATTTTTTCAGGATTTGATTGTGGAGCTTTAATTCTTCTTGAAACACTGATTGGCGGTTCAGGACTATCAAAGATACCAATAATATAAGCAGTGTTGATAGTTATTTCACCCATTTTAAGATATTTCACACCTTCCAAGAGCGCCTGACTTATTTTCTCGGCTTCTATCTGATTGATAGTTAACTCTATATTTTCCTTTGTTCCTTGATTTATTAATAATTTCATTTAATTATAGCTACTTTAGGTTTATCGGCCTGAGTTGACCGCACGATTGAACCAATATTGTCATAGAGGTATCTAATTCGTCCCATATTCTTAGAATGAAACTTATCTTGAGCGGCTAAGTCAATAATTCTCTTACAACCAGTAATGATTGTATGATCATTTACTTCACCTCCCATTTCTTTTATAAGTTTAGATACTCTATTAGTGAATATTTTACAGTCATATCGTTGCCTCTTACTAGACCCATCTACCCAACCAGCTTTATTTTTAAGATAAGATATTATTTCATTAATAGTGGTATTACCGTAAGTGATACTACCTTTAGGTAGTATATTCTTTACATTCTTATCATTCTTTACATTCTTGTTTGTTTCGTTTATCGGACCACCTATCGTTCGTTTATCGGACCACTTAGCGTTCGGCAATCGTTTAATTTTGCGTTCAGGTTGTTGATATTTAAAATAGTTTAATATAGTAATAATGCTATATTTAGAGGTTATCTTGCGTTCAATATAGCGTTCAGCTTTTAGAAAGGACATCCAATAATGTATAGTAGACTTAGACATTTTCAGTTCTTCTTTAGCTTTATTGCTACCAAATACAAATTGTCCACTTTTAAGTTTAATTTTTATACGACCAATCAAACATTCATTTTCTTGGTGGTTGGCCTTTAATAAGCACCATATCCAAATCTTAAATGCTTTATCATTTTGGAAAATAATATTGTTAAGTATCTTTCTATGTATTTTAATCCAACCATTAGTCATAATTCAAACGCAAAAAGCGAACTAGAAGAGGCAATGCGTTTGAGCCAACCTCTTCAAGTCCGCTTTCTACTTTTGAATATATTTTATAAAAATTGGCTCTTAAACGCATAGTTATTATAACTTTCCATTATGTTATATCAATATAATAAACTTGTCAAGTAAAAGTTATCCACAACAAAAATTATGAAAAACGAAACCAACAAAAAAAACTTAAATAAATTAACTAGACTTCTTGCCTTAATGGACGAGGACGCTCTAACACGAAAAGAGTTTGTCAGCCATTTTAAAAGGGTTATTGATGTTGTCAAAGGATTAAAGGTAAAAAATGAAGATTGGGTTAACTCATTAAAGAAAAATATTGATGAGTTAAGAGATAAACTTTCAAAAGATAATTCAGAAGAAACTTCTAAAAAGCTAACAGACGCAGAGAGTAGACTTTTATCATCAATTAATAAAGCTCTTAAAGAACAAGAACAGGGAATGAATTTTATTCGGGATAATTTACGGAGATTAAAAAATGGCAAAGATGGACTGCCAGGCAGAGATGGGAGAAACGCTGACCCGCAAGATGTAGTTGATTTAATAAAAAAAGATTTTTCTCAATTAAATGAGCCGATTAGAGATGCCTTAGAACTATTAAAAGACGATGAAAGATTAGATGTTTCCGCTATCAGGGATATTGTTGGAATTCACGTCGGGAATACTCCGCCAATAGACAAAACAAAACTTTGGGTAGATACCTCTTCCTACTAATTCTTACTAATTCTTACTAATATGAAATTAAGCGTAATTATTCCAAGCTATAAAGATCCTTATCTTCAAAAAACAATTGATTCTCTTTTACATCGTCCAGGACTTGGCTCACAAATTGAAGTCATTGTCGTTTTGGACGGCTACTGGCCAGAAACTCCCCTTAAAGATAATCCAAGATTAAGAATTGTCCACTTAGGGAAAAATAGTGGAATGAGAGAGGCAATTAATGCTGGGGTTAGAGTTGCTCGGGGCGAGTATATAATGAGAACAGATGAGCATTGTTTATTTGCTTATGGATACGCGAAAACAATGACAGATGATTGTCAAGATAATTGGATAATGACGCCGATAAGATATTATCTTGACCCAGTTAAATGGCAAGTAATGAAAAGAGAGCCAGTCGTCTATGAAAAATTAGGAATTCAATCAGTTGGCGGTAAAAAGAAATTCTGCGGTCTATCTTGGAAGGAAAGAGAAAAAGAAAGAAAAGATATTTTGGTTGATGAAACAATGGCAATGCAAGGCTCTTGCTGGCTGATGAAAAAAAGCTGGTGGGATAAAACTATTAAGAAATTGGACAGCGAGCATTATGGAACTCATTACCAAGATAGCCACGAGATGATTTTTAAAACTTGGCAAGCAGGCGGTAAATTAATGGTTAACAAAAAGACTTGGTTTGCTCATAAATATTATAAGTTTCCCCGAAGCCACAATTACGGAAGCCAAACGGGCGACCCGAAAATACAATATTGCTATGATATTTATAAAGATTATTACAAAAATAAGATAAAACCGAAATGGAAGATTTAAGCATAATTATACCATCAAGAAAAGAAAGATTTTTAAACAAAACAATTCTTGAATTACAGAAAAGATTAAAAAGCAATTATGAAATTATTGTTATCTTAGACGGAGCTGACGAGTTAAGAATTAAGGGAGTTAGGTATATTTACAATAAAAAATCTCAAGGAATGAGGACAGCTATCAATCAAGGAGTTTCCAAAGCTCACGGGAAATACATAATGAAATTAGACGCTCATTGTATGATTGACGAAGGAATGGACACTAAACTAATAAGGGAGCATAAATCTAAATGGATTCAAATACCGACACGCAAAAGATTAAACGCTCATCAATGGGAAATATCCGAGAAGGAAAAGCCAGATATTAATTATATGGCTCTGGATAGAAACTATATGGGCTTTAAAGATAATTTTAAAAACAGAGATGAGAAGCTCAAAGAGAAATTAATTGATGAAACAGAAGTATTTCAGGGAAGCTGTTATTTTATGGAAAGGGAATATTTTAAAAAGCTGGGATTGTTAGATGATATTAATTTTGATGGTTCAGGACACGAGGCAGCGGAAATAGCTTATAAGGTTAAAGAAGACGGCGGAAAGATAATCAGAAATAAAAAGACTTGGTATGCTCACGCAAGATTAAGCAGGCATTATGTATCAAGTAAAGATAAGAGTAGAAAATCAATAAAATTATTATATGCAGGAAATTCTTTATTACACTGATAATACTTTAGACGGGACTTTATTGAATGAAGAGAATAAAAAATCAATTTTAAAGTCAGGTCTGCCAATATTAAGCATTAGCTTGAAGCCAATAAATTTTGGTAGGAATATAGTCTATTTTGGAAAAAGAGGTCATTCTACTTTATATAAGCAAATATTACTTGGCTTAGTTAATAGTAAAGCAGATTATATTTTCTTCTGCGAACACGATGTTCTCTATCACCCAAGCCATTTTAATTTTATACCGCCAAAAGATGATATTTATTACTACAACGGCAATGTTTGGAAGCATAGATTATCGGATAAAAAAACGATTGGCTATGATTGTAAATGGCTATCTCAATTATGTGCTAACAGAGAATTATTAATCCGCCATTACAGAAAAAGATTAGAGATGATCGAGAAAGGAATTAAGGCGTGGGGTTTTGAGCCAGGCACAGGGCAGAGCAGAAGAATAGACAATTATCAGTCAGAAAATTGGTTTAGTGAATATCAAAATATTGATATTAGGCACGGAAGAAACGCAACTGGCATTAAGAGAATGGAGATTAGCGAATTTAGAGATAAGAGGAATTGCCAAAATTGGCGGGAAATAGATTTTAATAAACTAACTTACTGGAAGGATATTTTATGCAAACTACCGTAATTTATTATACTTCCAATAGAGAAGAAGAAAGTTTTGAAAAAGTTATCAGAGAGAAGCTATTAGAAGTTATTGGAGATTTGCCTTTAATCTCCGTTTCGCAGAAGCCGATTGATTTTGGCGATAATATCTGTGTTGGCGATGTGGGAATATCAAATCAAAATGCACATAGGCAGTTGCAAATTGGTGCAACGATGGCAAAAACTCCGTTTATCCACGCTGCTGAAGCCGATTGTTTATATCCGCCAGAATATTTTAAGTTTATCCCGCCAGTTTTAGATAGAGCATATAGAACGCCGATTTATTTATTAAATCTTTATAAAGGTATTTTTAAAAAGAAGTTAGCTTCCGAAAGTGCAACTGTTGTTGGCAGGGATTATTTAATAAAAATGATTGATAGAAGTTTAGCGCGATTTAAAAAAGGAGTATGGAATAATAAGTTAGAACACGGCAGTAATGTTCCAGTTACTTTCCGCCGACAGAATTACGAGATTTTCAAGATAAAAAATCCAATAGTAAATATAAAAACTAAATTTGGTATGCACCAAGTTCACGGGACAGTCGGCAAAGCTGACTTCCTTCCATATTGGGGCACACCACAAAATGTAAGGAGACTATTTCACGGAAATAAGACTGAAAAATTATAAAGCTACTTCAACGCATATGCCATTGTTGATTAAGTATGTTCAGGCAACGGACTTATGATTATAAAAGTGTCTTTAAAGAATATAAATATATTAAGCATTATAAATTTTGCCGACCTTGGACAACAATCGTCAGCAATTTTAAAAAATTATGAAATTAAATATTGGAGCTGGTTATCAAAAAATAGAAGGTTGTATAAACATTGATATTGTCCAGACAGGTATTATTGATGTTGTTATGGATATAGAAAAAGAACCATTACCTTATCCAGATAATAGCGTTGATGAGATTTATTGTTATGAAACGCTGGAACATTTAGGTAATTTGATTTTTGTAATGAATGAAATGTGGAGAGTTTTAAAACCGAGTGGAATTTTAAAAGGGAAAGTTCCGGGAACTTGGTCGGGAGCAATAGCTGACCCAACCCATAAAAGAATTTTTGTTCCAGAAAGTTTTGATTATTTTACGGGCATTAATCCCAAGCATCCCGATCAGCCACAAAGACCAAGAAATGCCAATTATGGTATTAAGCCGTGGTATAAAATAAAAGTTGATAACAAGATTAATTTTGAATTAAAACCAAGGAAATATGGACTTAAGCATATTAATCCCAAGTAGAAACGAAGAATTTTTAAAACAGACAATAGAGGATATTCTGGCTAACATAGAAGCCGATACTGAAGTCATTGCCGTTTTAGACGGACAATGGCCAATTGGGCCAATTCTTCAATATGAGAGAGTGAAAATAATCTATGTGCCAAAAGCTATCGGACAGAGAGCTGCACAAAATTTAGCTGCCAGATTATCAGAAGCGAAATATGTAATGAAGGTTGACGCTCATTGTTCATTTGATAAAGGTTTTGACCGTAAAATGATAGAAGGTTTTAAGAAGATGGGCGATGATTGCACAATAGTCCCGATTATGAGAAACCTCTGGGCATTTGATTGGGTTTGCCCGAAATGTGGAGCAAGAAAATATCAGGACAAGGGCGGGATTTGTGATAAGTGTGGAACGCAAATGACTAAAGAAATGAAATGGATAGGCAAAGAAAACCCGCAATCTGTTTCTTATACCTTTGATAAAGAACCGCACTTTCAATATTTTAATGAATATAGAAAACGGCCAGAATATAAAAAACAGATTAAAACTGGCTTTACTGAAACGATGAGCTTACAAGGTAGTTGTTTTATGAGCACCAGAGATAATTATTGGAAATGGGAGCTATGTGATGAGAGTTTAGGCAACTGGGGCAATCAAGGGATTGAGATAGCATTATCAACTTGGCTAACGGGGCATAAAGTTTTAGTCAATCATAACACTTGGTATGCTCATATGTTCAGGACAAAAGCAGTCAATGACTTTGGCTTTCCGTGGCCAGTCAGTGGTAAAGATGTTATGCAGACTAAAAATAAGGTCAAAGATAAATTTTGGAATATGAAACATAAAGGACAAAAATATCCAGTTAGCTGGCTATTAAAGAAATTCTGGCCATTGCCTGGCTGGGATGAAAAAGATTTAAAATGAACGAAATAAGAGAAAAAAGAAGTCTAACTTCAAAAACATTTGATAATAACGACGGCTCTTTTAAATTAGAAGCTCATATTGGGCATATCCACTATAATAATAAATTAGGGGTAGGAGATGGCGTAAAAGGTTTAAGAAGCATAGATTGGGATTTACAATGGGATGATGTTCGTAAGGGCTGGTATTTTGAGCATCACTCTTTTAATCCTTTTATCCCTGAATATTCTGATGGCTGGATAGAGTTTAGGGATTTATTTGATGATAAAGACCAGACTATAAAAACAAAAGCAATCTGTAATCGGGTTAAAGGAAGATTAGTTGATAAGATTGATAAAATAACAGAGGCAAATGCGGTAATTTATGACAATGCTTTCGGTGAGGGAATTGATTATATTATCTACTTCTCCCGCTCAATGATGAAAAGGGTTGTTAGGATTAGAGATGGATATAAACCAACAGAGGACGCCTATTTTGATTTTGAGCTGGATTTACCTGATAAGAAAGTTTATCGGGCAAAGAACAGAGAAAATATCGCTTACGAGCTGGATTTAAAAAGAGATAAAGAATTTGATACTGATAAACAATTATTAATTGGTAATGACCAACAAGACGGCAAAGAATGGTTTAGTTATATTAGGAAATTTAAAGTTTGGGATAACAGAGAAACAAGAGAAGATGAAATAATCAAGGTTCAATATTTTCTCAAAGACGGCAAGACTTTTTTAAGAAAAATAATTGGCAAGGAATATTTAGATAAATCAATCGGCGATGTTTTTACTGATGATACTTCTAGTTATTATGCTGGGGCTGGTGATGGGCGTTCTGCGGCAAGACGAAATGATTGGGATGAAGCTCATGATGCTGATTTTGGAAGAAATGAGTACGGTACTAGTCATACTTGGGACGATCAGGAGACAATTTTGAGTGGATGTGCCGACCATAATTATCTCGAGGGTCGGCGGATCATTTCTAGGGGGTTTTTTCCTATTGATACTTCTGAATTATCAAGTAGCGCAAGTATATCTGATGCTTCATTAGAGCTGTATGTTCATGATAAACAAGATAAATATAATGATAGTTATGCGTATGTTGCTGTTGTTGGGCCTACTACACAGGCATCAAATACTTCCCTAGAGGATGATGATTTTAATGAGTGTGGTGATGTTGATGATCCCGATAAAGGAAGTGCTGATTTTGATATAACTAATATTAGTGTTGACGATGATTTGTCATGTTCGTTAAACTCAACAGGGTTAGGTTGGATTAGTAAAACTGGATATACAAAATTAGGTATGCGGGAGGGACATGATATTGAAGATGAAGATGTTGGTGATTCTTCCTCGGATATCGCCTCAAGGATTATAGTTCGCGCCTCCGAATACACAGGGACAGACTACGACCCATATCTAAGCGTGACTTATACTACTCCTTCTGCTTCTCTTTCTCCGTCAATCTCTCCATCTCAATCGCCGTCAGCTTCATTTTCTCCTTCTTTTAGCCCTTCGTTATCGCCAAGCGTAAGCCCGAGCTTATCAGCAAGTTTATCATCTTCTATTTCTCCGTCTGCTTCGTTTTCGCCGAGTATTAGTTCCTCTGTTTCTCCGAGTGCTAGTTTATCTCCATCTTTTAGTCCAAGTTTGTCAGCTTCGCTTAGCCCAAGCTTATCTCCGTCTATTTCTTCCTCTGTTAGCCCGAGTGCCAGTTTATCTCCGTCTATTAGCCCAAGTTTTTCTCCATCTCTTAGCCCGAGTTTGTCGGCTTCACTTAGTCCAAGTTTATCACCTTCAATCAGTTCCTCTATATCACCTTCTGCTTCATTAAGCCCATCATTTTCGCCTAGCTTGTCAGCCAGCTTATCAGCTAGCTTATCTCCGTCAATTTCTCCGTCTCAAAGTCCATCGGCTAGTTTCAGCCCGTCTTTTAGTCCGAGTTTATCGGCATCAGCTTCCCCGAGCTTTTCCCCAAGTATTAGTCCATCTCAATCGCCTTCAGTTTCTTTCTCTCCATCTCTTAGCCCGAGTTTGTCGGCCAGCTTGTCAGCGTCTTTATCTCCGTCTATTTCGCCTTCGGTTTCTCCGAGTGCCAGTATTAGTCCGTCAATTAGCCCGTCAGTCGGTGAAATCCGCCGTGGAGGAGTTTATAAGAAGATTAGATTAGAAGAGGTTATAAAATATCCAATACTAAAAAGATGGAACGGCAATGAATGGGAGGAAACTAATTTAAAAATCTATGAAGATAATACTTGGAAAAGGTCGAACCTAAAAGCATACATTAAAGAAAAATGGATAACCATTAAACAAAAATTATGATAGATAGAGAATGTCAAAACCACGAACAAGATAAAAGACTTGATAAAGTAGAAAAACATATTGAAACTACAAATAAAGAAATGGGCGAAGTCAAAAATGATTTAGCCAAAGTCAAAACAGATGTATCTTGGCTTAAAAGGTTCTTTTGGGTTGTTTCTACTTCATCCATTGGAGCATTAATTACAGGTCTTATAAATCTTTTAATAAATTAGAATAAATTAAGGAGAAAAATATGATTAAAAATTATGGTTTAATTCCAAAGCCAATAGAGGAAGAAGATTGGCTATTTGGAAGTTCTGGTCTTGGAACGGAAGTAAGAAGGGTTGACACTAACTGGTTTGATTATCTTCCCTTAGAGGAAAAACAAAGAAGAGCTGACGAAGACAAAATGGCTTGTGTGAGTTTCAGTGCACTTAATACTTTAGAGATTGAATTTAATTATCAAATAAGAGAGAAGTTAATAAATGTAGATGACTTGCAATGGCTTGATGATCACGGCTACTTAGATAAAAACGGCGAGGTTGATTTCAATGACGCTTTTATTTCAACGCTATCTGAAACAACTAGACAAGGAAATTATCCTAAGAAAGTAGCTCAAACAATTCATAAATACGGGTTAGTTCCGGAAAGTATCAGGCCATATCGGAAGGCAATGACTTGGGACGAGTTTTACAGCAAGTCTTGGATAAATAATGACGTTATTAATCTCGGCAAGGAATTTCTTAAGAGGTTTCCGATTAATTATGAATTTGTCAACGGCGGAAAATCACAATTTGACCAAGTAAGAAAATATAATCCATTACAAGTCTTTCTATATGCTTGGAATGGAAAAAGCAACGGAGTTTATGTCAGGGTTAATCATACGCCTAATCACGGCGTAGCTAATCACAATACTAATCAAATATTTGATAGCTATGATCCACATATTAAAACATTAGCTAATAATTATAATTATTTGGGTTATGCTATTAGATATCTTATAAGCTTCAAAAAAAAAGAAGGAGAAAAATATATGCTACAAAGAAAAAAAAATGCTAACGAAGTTTTTCTTACTTTGGGAGACGAAAGAGTCTGGATAAAAACCAAAGAAGATTTTGAGCTACTTAAGAGCTCTCAACCAATTCAAAATATTGAATGGGAAAACATCAAAGAAGTA
>CAYVNL010000097.1:0-1696 GCA_964452925.1 uncultured Candidatus Saccharibacteria bacterium | reverse complement strand
AGTGAAAAAAGACGACTAGATCCTTGTAACATCCTCAAAGATGAAGAAACCTTAAGGGAATAGATTATAATATAAAATTAGAAATAATCTATCCTTTTTATGTAATGCCCGGGTCTATATAATCCTCATCTTTTTCATATTCTTCATTTTCATATTGTTCTTTTTTGCATCGTTTACAAATGCCTTCCTCTTCTTCGTTTTGATCTAATTCTTCACCACAGCTTTCACAATATTCAGTCATTTTTTTTATCTCCTAGAATAAAGCAATAATAAACGAGAATCAATTTCTTGTTTTTAAATTCTCTTTGTATTTGGCTTTAAATAACTTTAATACAGAAATAGTTAAAATTAATTATAAAAAGTTAAATGTAATATAAGCTATAAACCTCTGAGGGAATTAAAAAAATATGATAATTACATTAGCAAGCATCATAGTAATTGCTTTTCTTATATTAGTTTCTGCTTTTTTTTCCGGTTCAGAAATGGCGTTTATATCTATCGACAGAGCTTTAATTGTAGACAAAGCAAGAAAAGGTGATAAGAAAGCAAAAATTTTAGAAAAACTATTAAAAAAACCAGATCATGTTATTGGTGCAATTGTTATTGGAAATAATATTGTAAATATATTTGCCTCAATCCTTGCAGGATTTGTAGCAACTAAGATATTTGGAAATATTGGAATTGGGATTGCAACGGTTGTTATGTTTTTTCTGGTAATAATTTTTAGTGAGGCAACACCAAAGGCATTTGGTAGAAAAAACGAGAAATGGGCTTTAAGATCAGCTAGATCGCTTCTTATTTTTACTAAAATATTTCATCCAACAGTGGTTCTAATGAATTATGTATCAAATGGTTTTCTTCGTATTTTAGTTAAAAGTGATATAAAAAAAGACCTTATAACTGAGGAAAAAATAATGGCGATGATGAGGCTTGGTGAAGAAGAAGGCACCATCGAAAAAGATGAAAGAGCTATGGTCAATGATGTTTTTGAGTTTGATGAAACAATTGCAGATGAGGTAGATGTACCTATGCCAAAAATAGTGTTTATCCATGAAGATGACTCTGTTGAAAAACTCATTGAAAAATCTATTAAAACTGGGTTTTCTAGGTTCCCTGTATATAAAAAGAATTACGATGATGTTGTTGGCATGGTTCATGTAAAAGATTCACTTAATATTAAAGAAAAATCAACTAAGGTTAAAAAAATAATGAGGGATGTTTTAAAAGTTGATCCTAGTATGAAAGCAGATGATGTTTTTAGAAAAATGAAGCAATACAAAGCACATATTGCACTGTTACAAAGTAAAAAAGGAAAAACTATTGGTTTACTTAGTATGGAAGACCTTATCGAAGAGATATTTGGTGAAATTAGTGATGAGCATGATCCAACCTAATTTTGAAAAATAATTACTCTTTTTTAATCATTGAAGTATAACAAGAGTAAAAATTTTCGATGGATTCAAGCTTCCATAATATTAAACCAATATCCTCCTCCGGAGATATATTATTGGGTTCTTTGAATTTATACATCTTCCTTTGCCTTCTTTTTTTACGATATATCTTTTCTTCGTCTTAATATAAATATTTTCTCACGGATTGCTTTGTGTCATTATTTTTTTTAAGAACTAGTCGATTGCATCCACATGGTGATGGGATGCAAAAGACTAATTCAAAAAAAAGAGAATGGAAAAGACAT
>CAYVNL010000096.1:0-6995 GCA_964452925.1 uncultured Candidatus Saccharibacteria bacterium | reverse complement strand
AGAAGGCTTATACCATAGATCTCTTTTTCTTTTAAAAGATGGGCAATATATGACAAAGAATATTTTTTGCAAACAGGGCAATCGCACTTAACATCTATTGGTTTTTTTTCTTTTAATAGTTTTCCGTATTTCAAATTAATTCTTCCTTTGCTAGTAATTGCCATACCATGCCTGGCCCATCTTGTGGGTATAACACAATCAAAAAGATCTACTCCTTGCTTAACTGACTCTATTAAATCATCTAATTCTCCTATTCCTAATAGATGTTTTGGTTTGTTTTCTGGAAGAATTGGAATTATTTTACTAAGCGTTTCATTCATGCTTTTTTTACTATCACCATAGGATCCCCCAAAAGAACCACCTATACCAAATCCAAAAAAGGGAAGACTACCAATAAATTTAGCTGAACGATCTCTTAGATCTAGATATGGTCCCCCTTGAACTATACCAAGCATAGCTTGATCTTTTCTTTTAAGAGACTTTATAGATCTTTCGGCCCATCTATGAGTTCTGGTAAGTGATTTTTCGGTATATTCATATGAATCAAGGGGAGACGTGCATTCATCAAAAGAAAATATAATATCAGCTCCTAATTTTTGCTGTACCTTCATAGATATCTCTGGAGTCATTCTTAACTTGTTTCCATTATATGGAGAGATAAATGTAACGCCATCATCATCTATAAATGTTTTTCTTTTGTTTTCTTTTTTTAAACCATTGTTATTTAATTTTCCTATACCAGAATCCCATCCAGATCCAAGGCTAAAAACCTGAAAGCCACCACTATCTGTCATTATCGGACTATTAATTGATGTAAATTTATGTAATCCACCAAATCTAGCAACATCTTTATATCTTTCGTTACAGAAAAAATGAAAAGTATTCATCATAAATATCTGAGCCCCAGAAGATATTGCAGTATTAAAATTAGAGCCCTTTAAGGCTCCCTTGGTAGCTACTGGAACAAAGTTGGGTGTTTCTATTTTTCCATGAGGCGTTTCTAGTATTCCAGTCCTAGCTTTTCCGTCTTTATTTAAAACATCAAAAGAAAACATTATAGGTATTTTTGAATTTTTTTAACAACCTCTTCTGGAGTATGGTAAACTTTAACAATATATTCCTCTACTTTCATCTTTTCTGTTTTTTCTTTATCTTCGTTATCAAAATTAGAAAGAATAATTGTTTTTATTTTTCTATTTTTAATAATTTTCCTTATTTTAACTAAAAGGTCCCAACCATTAATATCTGGAAGGTTTATATCTAATAATAAAAGATCGAACTTTTTCTTTTTAAGAATCCTTAAAGCATCTTCACCTTTATTTACTGATTCTAAGTTATAACCTTTTTTCTCAAGTTTGGTTAAGTATATGTCAGATAAAAAAGGGTCGTCTTCAACTATAATAATATTTTTCTTCATAGGATTATTATATTACCATTTATTTTTTTTGTCTATAATAAAAAAAGGCCTTAACGGCCTTTTCTTATTTAAAATTTAAGATTTAGAAACTTCTTCCTTCTCTATTATCAGTTCTTGGGGTCATAGGTTTGGCTTCACTAACGATAAGCTTTCTTCCGTCAATCTCTTTTTCGTTAAAAGTATCTATTGCTTTTGAAGCATCTTCGTCGTTTGCCATTTCTACAAAACCAAAACCTCTTGATCTTCCTGAAAATTTGTCACGAATGACATTAGCAGACTCTACTGTTCCTGCTTCAGAAAAAATCTCATTAAGTCTCTCATCTGTAGCTTCATAGGAAAGATTTCCTACATATAATTTTTTGGCCATTTTTTTACCTTGTTTTAATTAAGCGACCTTTTCCCTTACTAGCACTATCTCTGTCGCTTAACGTTACCGAAAAGCTACTGAGAGTGACCTTGGGACTACGAACAAAAACCATTATATTACAATTAACATAATTGTCAAATTTTTTAAGCTCCATGCTTAATTTCGATAACATCACCATCTTTTACGACATATTCTTTTCCTTCCGTTCGTACCATCCCCTTCTTTTTAGCCTCAGAAAAACTACCAGCACTCACCAGGTCTTGCCAATAAACTACATCTGCTTTAATAAATTTTTTCTTAAAATCTGTATGAATGGCTCCAGCAGCATCAGGAGCTAAGTCCCCTTTTTTAATTTTCCAGGCCCTAACTTCATCTTTACCGACAGTAAAAAATGTTATTAAATTTAAGAGTTGATAAGATTCTAAAATTAAACTTTCTATTTTTGATTTAGATGAAATTCTTGAACTATCTTCTTCTCTATTTAAATCTAATAATTCAAATTCTTTTAAAATATCTATAGTTAAAACCGGCCAACCCTTTTCAGACAAAGAAGTGATCGCTTCTTTTGATATTTCTTTTTCGTCACCATTCAAAAGATATATTTTAGGTTTTAATGTTAAAAAGTTGTAAAAAGAAAGAATTTTCTTTTCTTCTTCAGAGAAAAAACCATCAACCAATGACTTTCCTTCGTCGGTTAAAGATTTTGCCTTATTTAAGATTTCTAGCTCTTTTATTGATTCTTTTTTTTGGGACCTCGCTTCTTTTTCTAAAGAAAAAATTCTCTTGTTAATTGTTTCTGAATCTTTAAGAATAAGCTCTGTCTCTAAAAGATCTGCTTCTTCTGTTGGGTTAATAGCACTCCTAACACTAACTATTTCTTTGTTTTGAAAAGATCTAAGGATGTAAACGATAAGATCTGTTTCTCTTATATTGGCTAGAAATTTATTACCCAGTCCTTCACCCTTACTCGCTCCTTCAACAATTCCTGCTATATCAACAAATTTAATAACCGAATATATCGTTTTCTCAGGTTCAATTAACCTAGAAAGAAGATTTATCCTTTCATCTGGAACAGCAACGACGCCAATATTTGGATCTATAGTACAAAAAGGGTAGTTTAATCTATCTACTTTTTTTCTAGTAATAATTTCAAATAAAGTTGACTTCCCAACATTAGGAAAGCCAACTATTCCCACTGATAATGACATTATTTTTTTCTTTTAAGCATTTTTATAACTTTCTCGCTAGCAATGATTATTCTTTTTTTATTTATTGCTTTTTCTATTTTTTTAATAAAACTAAATGGATGCATCTCAACAAAATTACCTTCAATAAACTTAACGCTTTTTTGTTTCAATTTTTCAGGAAGATATTTCTTAATTTCATTTTTAATATGTTTTGGTGTTAATATATAAGATTCATCAAAGCTGTAATCTTTAATAGAATTATCTATCTTGTCTTTTAGTTCTTTTAAAAATTTACCTATATTTTCTTTTTTGTTTTCTTCGTTAACAGAACCTGACCCATAAACCATGCCCCTACCTGACCTCGTAAAAAATCCTTCCCTATCTGAATATGAGGGTGCTTCTATTTTAAAAGATTCTATTTTATCAATACTTCCATCGTATGCGTAATATATCTCAGCTGAGTAACTTCCAGATATTACTATTATTGATTTTTTTGGAAATTGAAAAAAATTTTCAGATATTTTCATTTTTTTATATTAATTAATAATTTTAAACAAAAATATAGTCTAAAGACTTTTTTTCTAGATCTCCTCCCGAAACTTTAAATTTAACTTTATCGCCTAGAGAATATTTCTTTTTTGTTCTTTGCCCTGTAATAGAAAAATTTTCTTTATTTAAGACATAGAAGTCCCCCTTCATGTCTTTTAACCTAACCAACCCTTCAGACCTAGTTTCTATGTCTTGTATATATATGCCCCATTCGGTAATTCCAGATATAATCCCTTTTCTTGTTTCTTTGGGTCTTGATAGCATATATTCAACCTGCTTTAGGGCAGTTGACTCTCTTTCGGCAGAAGATGAATCAATTTCTCTTTGAGATAATTTCTCTGATGTTTCTCTATAGAAAGCTTTTTCGCTATTAGTAGTAGGCTTTCCTTCTATTTTTTTATCAAGAACTCTGTGAACCAATAAATCTGCATATCTTCTTATTGGAGACGTAAAGTGAGCATAATGAGTTAACGCCATAGCAAAATGACCTTTGTTCGTTATTGAATAAATTGCCTTTGGCAGTGACCTCACCAGCACAGATTTAACTAAAAATTCTTCTTCTTTACCCTTTATTTTAGTTAAAAGATCGTTAAGTTCTTTCGAGGTAGCATTACTACCGCTTATTTTTATATTATATCCTATTTTACGAAGAAAAAAGAAAAGCTCATTTAATGACTCTCTGTCTGGTTTTTCGTGTATCCTATAAACGCATAATCCCTTGTTATTTTTCCCTCCAACATAAACTGCAACTTCTTTATTAGCTAAAACCATAAACTCTTCTATCAGTTGTTGAGATTGCATTCCTTTTTTAACATATATGTTTACTGGTTTTCCGCTAGAGTCAAGTTCAATTTGAATCTCATCTTGACCTATTTCAAGAGCACCGTTAGAAACTCTTTTTTTCCTAAGAATTAAAGCTAGTCTCATAAGGTCTTTTAATTGCTCAGAATATGGACTCTTTTTTTTACTATCTATTACATCTTGAGCTTCTTTGTAGGTAAATCTTTTATCTGATTTAATAATCGTTTTTCCAAACCACCTACCCCTAACATCGCCATTAGATGATATTTGGAAAACAGCTGAAAACGCTAATTTGTCTTTTTCAGAACTAAGACTACAGATATCATTAGATAAAATCTCTGGAAGCATCGGGATCGTTCTATCTACTAAATAAACAGAGAAGCCTCTCTTCTTAGCTTCTTTATCTATCTGGCTTTTTTCTTTTACCCAGTAACTTACATCTGCAATATGAATACCAACCTCAAATAGATTGTTGTTTATTTTTTTAAAAGATATTGCGTCATCAAAATCTTTTGCATCATCAGGATCTATTGTAAAAGTAAAAGTATCCCTAAAATCTTTTCTTTTTTTTACTTCCCGACCAATGCTTTCTCTTTTTTTTGATATCTGATCTATTTCCTTTTTAGTTTTGTCCGGAAATTCAATACCAAAACCTTTTTCAATAACAATAGACTCCATCTCAGTGTCATTGTCACCTTTTTTCCCAATAACTTTAAGTATCTTGCCATTTGGATTTTTTCTAGAATCATTCCAATTAGTTAATTCAACTAAAACTTTCATTCCGTTAGCTACACCTAAAGAATCAGAAACAAATATTGGAACATAAAATTTATGATCATCTGGAATTACAAAACAGAAGTTACCTTTCTGATTTTTCTCTACAACACCAACAAATCTCGTTTTTTTACGAGATATAACACTAATAACTTCTCCTTTTGTTTTTTCTCCTTTAACTTTAGGGTGAATAACAACTTCAACCTCATCACCATTAAGAGCTCTATTTAGAAATTGAAATGGTATATATATATCCTCTTTTAGGTCGTTAACCGAAACATAACCAGACCCAAGAGAAGTAATTGAGATTGTTCCTTTTGTTTTAAAATAGTTTTTCATTTTTTGGTTCAGATAGATAATTCTTTTCAATAATTTCAGCTGCTTTTCTGTATTTACAAAAATCACAATCAAGATCAGCCAAAGGTATATTGTCTGATTCTAAACATTTATGAATATTAAAAATCGTATCTTCAACCCAAGAATAATCTCCTTCGTATGGTATTATTTTTACATCAAACTCAAGTTTTCCATCAAAAGCTTCTTTGTCTGTGTCTCCGTTACAATAAACAAAATAACCAACACTTGAAACCTTAAAATCATTTTTACTGAAAAGCCATTGATATATCTCCATCTGTCTTTTATATGATATCTGCCAATCAGCATCTATGTTAACCTCACCATCTTTAGCCGTTGCTTTATAATCAACAACTATAATCTCTCCTTGAGGATTAACCCAAAGATCATCTACGCCTCCTGTTATCATTAGATTGGTTGACTTATGTAGATATGTAATACCTCTTCTTAACGCATCTCTCCACTCATCCATTTTTTCATGCTTAAAAGGAACAGCATTAATGCCGTATGATTCCATTAATGGATGAATTTTGTTTTCTGCTCTGTGGATATCAAATTCTTTTTTTAATAAAGTATCAACTGCTGAGTTAAGAGAAAAAGGATACCCAGGCGGTTGCGATACTCCTAAACGACGATCCAGATAAAAACATCTAGGGCAATTTAAAAATAAATCTATTTTACTTCTACTAATGCGAAAAGGAACCTGTGAACCAGGAATATATTTATTTGATCTATTTGGGTTATAATATTTAGACATTAATTATTTATAGCACTCTTTTTTAAAAGCTTCCAGTTTAGCGTCGCCTTGTCTCCTATGGATATATTGAATCTTTCAACCATTCCTGAGCTTACTTCTAAAACATATCTTGATTTTTCTTTGGGACGAAAAACTTCGGGAAATGTTTCAGGAAGAACAGATTCTTTTATATAAACTACTTCTAGGTTTTGATTTAGCCATAATATATCTATCGGAAAAAACATATTCTTCATCCATATTCCATGATAATCATCGTTCTGGAAAACCATTAAGAGACCACTATTGTCTTCCATTTCCTTTCTTCCCGAAAGACCTCTTATTAAATCTTCTTTTTTAGAAATAATATCAACAAAGAAAAAGTTTTCCGAAAAAAATATCTTATCTTTTTTGAAGTTTAAAAAAACAAAAAAAGAAACTAACATTAAAATAATTAAAATGATGATTTTGTGTTTTTTCATTATTTAAGTAGTTATTAGTTTCAGAAAAAAAGAGCAAAATGATTATGCTCTTCTCTTGATTCTTCCTTTGAAACCAACCCTTCTCCACTCTTCAGTTATTTCTTCTGTTATTTCTTCTGTCACAAATATGGTTTTTGGAGCATAGGAGCTGATTTCTTCGGAAAAATCTTTTCTTAGAGATCTAGTTGTTAGAATTACAATTGAACACGAGCCCTTTTCAAGGATGCTTATCATCTTAGCAAAAGACCTATTAATTGTTTTGTAACTTTTTCCAACGAAAAGGAAGTTGTTCATATATCTTCCTCCTTTCATATTTTAAAAATCTAATTAA
>CAYVNL010000095.1:0-2056 GCA_964452925.1 uncultured Candidatus Saccharibacteria bacterium | reverse complement strand
TCCGCAACCAACGGTAGATGGCGGAGTTATAAAAATAAGCAATATTCATAAACCTAAAATTTCAGAAAAGCTATTTTTCAAAATACTAAAAATTGGCTTTTCTCAACCAAGAAAAACTATTCTTAACAACCTTTCTAAAGGTTTAGAAATTGATAAAAAAGAAATTATCAAAAAGCTTAAAGATTTGAAAATTGAGCTTAGCTTAAGACCAGAAAATTTAAAATTAGAGGATTGGGTAAAACTCATTCATAGTTTTTGAAAATAGTTTGTGATATAATTGAAAAAACGAATATTTATTATGAAAAAAATAATTTTACTGGTCTCTATTTTAACTTTATTAGCGATAGCTCAGCTGTCAAATGCTGCTTACGATCCTGGTCAAGGTGGCGGAGCGGGAACACAAATATTTGTTTATATAAATAAAAATTCAGCTGAAATTGGAGACATAATATCAGGCAAGGCAACATTAAGAGTCTACAAAGGCAAAACAGCTGTTTTTTATGTAGAATATGGGGACAGTATTAGAGATTCCATGTCAAGTTGCAGCGCTGTAAATACAGACAAAGATTATATAGAATGCGACTATGAATTTATACATATCTATGACAAACCAGGTAAATATAACCTAGTGGCTGCCGCTTTTGTAGATGCTCATAGCACCATAAAGGCATCACCTGAAATTATTGTTATTTCTAGCAGCTCTGACCCCGTTTCCACTTCTACAGGAGCGGCCATAGAAGCCACTTCAACGGCTGCTATCATAAAAAAAATAGCTGGGGTTGTTTATTGGGTCGTAGGATCGCTTTTTGTGCTTATCTTTATGATTGGTGGTTTTATGTTTTTAACGTCTTCTGGCAACCCCAATCAAATTACCAAAGCTAAAGAAATTATCACCTATGCTATAATTGGTATAACAATAATGGCTTTGGCTAGGGGCATTATAGAATTTATCAAATTAGTTTTAGACATCAAATGATAAAACATAAAAAAATAGCAGCGATATTTTTCATTAGTTTGATATTCCTCGGTGTTTTTTTCACGCCTTCAACGGCTCAAGGATTTTGGGAGCTTATTACTGCACCTTTTGTTTGGGGAACTCAAAAAATGGTCAAAATCTATGTTTACCTTTATGTGTCACAATGGGCTCTTAGAATGGGAAATGGCCTTCTTGGTTGGGTCACAAATCCTGATTTTATACAAGATACTGGAGGATATACTAAAAATCAATTTGTTATGGAGGGCTGGACAATAGTCAGAGATCTGGTAAATATGTTTTTCATTATCATAATGGTTGCTATTGGTATAGCTACTATTCTGAGAATAAAGGAATATGAAATAAAAAAATTACTACCGAAAACAATCATTATCGCTGTTTTGATTAATTTTACTCCTGTCATCTGTGGAATAATTATTGATGGAGCAAATATTTTGACTAATTTTTTTCTATCAGCTGGTACTCGGGGAGCAGGAGCAATAATTAATGGCATCGAAGGTCCTCAGTCTAGTTTAGGAACTCTTGCAAAGCAATTTTGGGCAGCAATAAGATCTTTCGACTGGCAAGATACAGCTTATACGGTCTTTAAGATGTTAATAACGACTACTTTTAATTGGCTTGCCGCTTTTATCTTAATTATGCTCTTTGTCCTATTTTTAATGCGCTATCTAATTCTTTGGATGCTAGTTATCCTTTCGCCCTTAGCATTTTTTTCTTATATTTTGCCTGCTACCAGAAAAATATGGAAAATCTGGTGGGATCAATTCATCCAGTGGTCTATCATTGGAATAGGGGCGGCTTTCTTCTTATATCTATCTCAAAGAATGATAGATATATCTAATAAATTAATTTTAGAACCGGGCAATTCAGAAACCCAGTTAGAAGAAGGGCTTTCCGTGATGTTCATTTATCTGGTGCCTTTAATGTTTTTAGTAGTTGGCATCATAGTTGTAACAAAGTCTGCTCCTATGGGAGCTAAACAAATATTAAACCTAACTAACAAGGGAATAAAATATCCATTCACTAAAAAAGGAATAGCAAAAAGAAAACAGATTAAAAATT
>CAYVNL010000094.1:0-1526 GCA_964452925.1 uncultured Candidatus Saccharibacteria bacterium | reverse complement strand
TCTTTAAATTTTTTAACATCTAAAAGTTGTCCTGATATAGAAACTGTTTCATTTTCTTTTTTTAATGTTTCACGTTCTAATTTAATTGATTCTAATTCTTTTTTAATAGAATCATATTCATTTATAATATCAGTATCTTTTTTAGTTTGAAATATTTCTTTTTTTAATAGAGGATCTGATAATTTATTTAATTCTGTTTTTTTGGTTGTTTCATCAACTTTTGATAATTCTTTTTTATTTAATAATTGAAATTGTTCTGTTTTTAATTTTGCTATTTCTTTATTTATATCTTCTTTAGTTTTTCCAATATCATATAAAGTCTCGCTCTCAGATTTAGCTGTTTCTTTTTCTTTTTCTAATTTTGTTATTTTTAAAACAATTTCTTCATTTTTCTTTTCATATATTTGTTCTTCTTTTGGTTTTAATTCTTTTATTTCTTTGCTTCTTTCTAAAGGTAATAAGCTTTGATCTTTTTCAGATTTAATTGTTTCTCTTTCATTTTCATTTTCTAAAGATAATAAGCTTTGATCTTTTTCAGATTTAGTTATTTCCTTTATATTTTTTAACTCTTTTTGATTTTCTAATTGTTCTGTTTTTAATTGTGCTATTTCTTTATCTATATCTTCTTTAGTTTTTCCAAATTCATACCAACTTTGATCTTTTTCAGATTTAGCTGTTTCTCTTTCTTTTTCTAATTCTGCTATCTCAATATTAATTTCTTTTGCTTTTTCTTCTGCTTTTTCTTCATCTGATTTAAATAAACCAGAAATAAAACCAGCACCAGGTATTAAATTAATAGCAGCTTTTTTAATAGTTTCCCATAGCCAATCAAAAAATCCAGTAATACTATTAACTATTGTATCAAATAAACTATCTTTTAAATCTATACCAAACAAACTTAATATTTTATCACCTAACCATCCCATTACTTTATATGGAATAGATAACAATGATCCAAATGCATCTAAAAGATTGCCTTCAAAAAGATTTTTAAAAATATTTAATACATAATCTACAGCTCCCATAATAACATCAATAAATTTTTGTCCTAATCCGCCTTCTATTTCTATACCAAACAAACCTAATATTTTATCACCAATCCATCCTAATACTTTTAATGGCAATGCTATTAATCCTTTTACAACAGCTTTTGTACCAGCTTCTATTTTAGATATAATATTACCTTCTGTAGAAGTAAAAGCTTTTATAAAATCAATTGCTGATAAAACAATTGTTAATGGCCATGCTAATTTTGAAAATAATTTTGGAAGAAATTTAAAAAATTTAAAAGCTCCTTTCATAGTTTTCAAAGTGAAATTAACAAATTTTGTTATTCCAGATAACATTTTTCCGAGTATAGGTATTTTAGTTAATCCTTTAAAAATATTAGTACTTATTTTAGCTGTTCCTTCTAATGTATCAAGAGGCTTAAGCAAATTTGAAAAAAATTTAGGCACGTTTTTAATTTTGTCAATTACTTTAATCATTATATTTGAAATATTAGAAAAAAGATCTTTAAATAAAAT
>CAYVNL010000093.1:0-8610 GCA_964452925.1 uncultured Candidatus Saccharibacteria bacterium | reverse complement strand
CTTTTATTTGATATTTTTTTATTATTATAAATAACATAATCAAGAGGACCACCAATTAAGTCTTCTACTTTTTCCGTAAAATCTTCAACAGAATAGTCGTTTGTTTCTCCTCTCTTATTCATTAAATTACATATATATACTTTCTTAGCATTGCTTTTTTTTATAGCCCCTGACATTCCTTCAACTAAAAGAATTTGCGCAATTGAAGAATAGAGATCTCCCGGACCTATTATTATTGTCTTTGCTTTTTTTATTCTTTCAATAGATTTAGGATAGGCGCTGGCTTTCGGTTCTAAGAATACTTTTTTTATCTTAAGATTACTATTATGTTTTGGTATGTCGATATTAGATTCACCTATTATTTTTTTACCATTTTCTAATACTGCACAAAGATGAGATTTATCAAGTGTGGCTGGAAGAACTTCGTGATGAACATTCAATATTTTCTTTATTTCTTTTATTATCTTTTCATAGTTATTCGTCGACAGTTCTAATGCTGTAATAAAAAGATTTGCAAAGTTGTGACCTTTAAGGCCCCCCGCCTCAAACCTATAATTAAATAAATTTTCAACTGCTGGAGAAGTATTCGCAAGAGCAATAAAAGCCCTTCTTATATCTCCAGGTGAATTTATGTTATAGTCACGACGAAGTCTTCCAGCTGAACCACCAGAATCAAGCATAGCGCAAATAACAGAAATCAAAACTGGATGCTTTTTTAATTCAGAAAGAACAGCCTTCGGCATAGCATTACCACCACCTAAACAAACAAATCTTTTTTTATTATTCATGATTCTTTGTGATTTTTTTTAAATTAACCTTTTTTCTTATGTCTTTACTTATAATTTCATTAGATTCTTCTTGATAAAATAAACCTATCGGTATCTTAGAATTATCATTATTATAATCCCATTCGTCAACTAAACTTATCGCTTTTTTTCTTGAAAGATCATCTATTTTATAGATATTTTTTTTATAAATATCTGTCGCGTTAAACCATGCAACGCATGGTTGTAAAACCTCAATAAAAGAAAATCCTTTATGTTTTACTCCTTTAAATATTAGCTCTTTTAGATGGTCTATCTCTCCAGAATAACCCCTTGCAACAAAAGTTGCTCCTGAATTTAAAACTAATCTTAATGGGTTTATTGGTTTTTCTGTGCTACCTAAAGGAGTTGAGCTACCCTTGAATCCCTTAGGGCTAGTTGATGTAAACTGTTTTACCGTTAACGCAAAAGTTCTATTGTTATGAACGATAACTGTAATGTCAGAGTTTCTTTTAGCAGCATGTATTAAGTGAGAAATTCCTTCATTATAACAATCACCATCACCCGTAGAGCATAAAACTGATAGTTTTTCATTTCCTAGTTTTATTCCTTGAGCTAAAGGAAGTGATCTTCCATGAAGACCGTAAAAACTATTAACAGATATATAGTCAGATATCTTGGCATGACAACCAACACCAGAAACTAAAACAATATTCTCTCTTTTTAGCCCATCTTTTTCGAGTATCAATATTGCTCTTTTCAAAGACTCAAAAATTCCAAAATTACCACAACCAGGACACCAAGTATTTTTAGTTTTTAAGGTTAAACTATTCATTTATTTTTTTAATTAATTCTTGTTTTGTAAGTGGTCTACCTGTATATTTTTGTATGTTTTTATCAACAATTATTCCATATCTATTCAATAAAAATGATAGTTGATTAAGGCTGTTAAGTTCAGCTACTATAATTCGATTAACCCCTTTTAAATGTTTTTTAAATTCTTTTTCAGGAAATGGATTTATTAGCTTGGGTTGGATTACTTTTATTTTAAGATCTTTAGCTGCTTCAATGGCGGCTCCCTTAACAGAACCCCAAACTATAAGGGCAGTACTAGAATCTTTTTTTCCATAAACATTTACTGTTTTTATTTTAAATATTTCTCTTTTCAAGAGTTTATATTTTCTCATCCTTTTTTCTTGCATCTTTTTTATTGACTTTTCATCTTCTACAGCAATCCCTTGTTCATCGTGTTCATAGCTAGTAGCCTTAATAACAGCATTCCTGTTTCCAGGAAAAGCTAATGGAGAAATTCCATCTTTTGTAATCTGATATCGTAAATACTCATTTTTATTATTCCATAAAATAGGTTTCTCTTCTTTTACAGAATCTAGAAAACTTACATCTAAAGAATAGCTACTTTCAGAAACTTCCTTATCTGATAATATTATTGATGGTATTTGATATTTCCAAGAAAAATTTAATGCTAAACCTGAAAGAGTAAATGATTCTTCTGCATCTCCAGGAGCAACAACAATTTTTTCAAAATCACCATGACCAGCAAAAATAGAATAAAGAAGGTCTGACTGACCATTGTATGTAGGAACTCCTGTTGACGGCCCCATTCTTTGCCCATTAACTATAACTAAAGGAACCTCTGATTCAGCAGATAAACTTATACCTTCGTTCATTAAGGCAAAACCACCCCCAGAAGTTCCAATCATTGTTTTTTTCCCAGAAAAAGAAAGACCAATAGACTCATTTATTACAGCTATTTCATTTTCGGGCTGATTTACAATTAATTTAAATTCTTTCGAAACAGAGCTTAAATAGTTTAAAATCCCGGTTGTTGGTGTCATTGGGTAAGCAACATAAGCCTCTAGCCCAGCCTTAAGAGCACCAAGAGCAATGGCTTCATTTCCTGAAATTACTATCTTTTTGTCTGATGATATTTTTTTCACTTCTAGCTTAGAATCAAAAAGACCATATGCTTTTCTAGCAATCCTTAGATTAGTTTCTGTAGATATTGGAAGCTCTTTCTTTAGAACTTTCTCAACCGTTTTCCATTCAATACCAACTATCTTAGCGAAAGCTGATACTAGTGCCGTATTTTTCATTATAGGCAAGCCTTTAACCTGTCTGGTAATTTCCTCTATCGGAACGCCTCTACCTCTAGAAACCGAGAAAAGATCTGAATTATATATTAAATTATCTTTATCTTTTATTTTTTTAACATGCTTTTCAGCTGTCTCCTTATTTAAAGCTAAAACAAAGTCAACAGATTCACTAGAAGAATAAACCTTATCTTTTGATGCTCTTATAATAGAAAAATTATGACCACCCTTTATAATAGACTGATAATCTTCATATATATAAATATTGTATCCGTAATGAGAGAAAAGTTTAGAAATTATTAATCCTGACTTTTTGGATCCCTCACCAGCGGCACCACCTATTAGTATTGAATATTCTTTCATTTTTTTTATTCTACAGTTACTGATTTAGCTAAATTACGAGGTTTGTCGGGGTCTTTCCCTAAAGAAACTGATAAATAATATGCGAATAATTGAAGTGGTATAATTGAAATTATTGGAGATAAACATTCTTTAATTTTTGGAATATATAAGACATCATCTGAAAGTTCTTTAATATCTTTATTGCCCTCTGTGGCTATTGTTAAAATCTTTCCATTTCTAGCTTTAATTTCTTGTATATTAGAAGACATTTTTTCATAAACTGTATCAGAAGGAGCTATTGCTATTGTTGGAAAAGATTCATCTATTAATGCTATTGGACCGTGCTTCATTTCTCCAGCCGAATAACCTTCTGAATGAATATATGATATTTCTTTTAATTTAAGAGCTCCTTCTAAAGAAACTGGATAACTATATTTTCTACCAATAAACAAAAAGTTTTTATGTTCTTTATATTTTTTGGCTAAAACCTCTATTTGAGGTGATAGTTCTAAAACTTTTTTTATTTTTTCAGGAATACTAGAAATTTCTTCCACAATCTCTTTGCCCTCTACTAACGAAAGGTTTCTTTGTCTCCCCAAGAAAAGAGCTAAAAGTGATAAGATAGATATCTGTGAAGTGAATGCTTTAGTTGATGCAACCCCTATTTCTGGACCAGCATGATTATATATACCAGCATCTGTTTCTCTAGCAATCGTAGAGCCAACAACATTAACTATTCCTAGCGTTAAAGATTCTTTTTTCTTAACCTCTTTTAGTGCTGAAATGGAATCTGCTGTTTCTCCTGATTGAGAGATAAAAAGATAGGCCTCATTTTTCTTTGTTATTATTTTTCGATAACGAAACTCTGAAGCAAAATCAACCTCAGTTGGTATGCCCGAAATTTCTTCAATTAATCTTTCTCCAATCAACCCAGCATAATAAGATGTTCCACAAGCTATAATGTTTATTTTTTCTATATCTTTAAGCTTATTTGAAACTAATTCAATTCCTCCTAGTTTTGACGTTCCATCTTCTTTAACAATCCTCCCTCTTATAGAATTAGAGATTGATTCTGGTTGTTCTGTTATTTCTTTAAGCATAAAATGTGGGTAACCTCCTTTTTGAGCTTCTTCAATATTCCAATCAAGCTCAATCTCTTCTTTATGTTTGCTTTTATTTTCAAAGCTAACGACATCAAATGATCCTTTTTTTATTATAGCTATCTCTCCATCCTCTAGAAAGATCATTTTTTTTGAATAAGATATTATTGCTGATGGATCCGATGCAACAAAACCACCCTCGTTGTTAACTGAAACAACTAAAGGTGAAAACATTCTAGCTGCAACTATTTTATCCGGGTCATCTTTTGATATAACAGCTATACCATAAGCCCCCTTAACGAACTTTAATGCCTCCCTAACAGCATCTTCAAGTTTTCCTTTAAAGAAATAACTTATTAGATGAGAAAGAACCTCTGTGTCTGTTTCAGATTTAAAAACATATCCCTTCTCGGACAATTTTTCTTTTAATTCACGATAGTTTTCAATTATACCGTTATGAACTACAAATATATTGTTGTCATTGTCTGGTTGAGGATGAGCATTTTTTTCAGTAGCAGAACCATGAGTGGCCCACCTACTGTGAAGTATGGCTGTATTTCCTTGAAGATTTTTTTCTTTTTCAATTTTTCTTTCTAGTTCTTCTATTCTACCAACCGCCCTTACAAGTTTTATTTCATCTCCCGTGTTTAATGCAAAACCAGAAGAGTCATATCCTCTATACTCCATTCTTTTTAGAGACCTTATCCCTACTTCTAATGCATTTTTTTCTCCTATATAACCAATTATTCCACACATATATTTATTAATTTATTTTTAACAAAAATTATCTTGATTGTTTTTTTTCCTTCGATCCACTTACTTATCTTTTCTCTATTAGATATAAGCTTCATTACTGCTTCTTTCTCTAAGTCTAGCTTAATTTTTAAAACATCTCTAGTCCTACCATTCACTTGAACTATAAAATCAACACAATCTTCAGTTTCTTCGTTTTCAATTTCTGGCCAATTTTTTCCTTGAAATATAGATTTTTTCTCACCTATTCTCTCCCACATCTCTTCGGCTAAAGATGGCGTAAACGGAGCAATAAGGGGTAAAAATTTCTTCCACAAAGAAATTGAAACAAAATCAAGTTTATTTAATTTATTTGTTATTTCCATGAGCCTAGCTATGGCTGTATTATATTTCTGATCTTCAATATCAGATTCAATAATTTTGATTTTTTTATCGAAATATTTAAATATTTCTTGATCGTTATCATGTTCTTCTTTTGTTTTTCCACTAATATAAACTATCTTATCAACCCACCTTTTAATACCAGATATCCCTAAGCTTGAAAAAGATTTATCATCTGATAACGGGCCAAGAAATAGAAGGTATGTTTTTAATGTATCATAACCAACCTTTTCTCCATATTCTTCTGGGCTAACCACATTTCCTTTTGATTTGCTCATCTTATTACCGTCCTTCAATATCATTCCATTGGCTCTGAATTTCTTGAAAGGATTTTCAAAATCAATAATTCCTATATCTTTAAAAAACATTGTTATAAACCTAGAATACATAAGATGAAGGACTGCATGTTCATTACCCCCTATATATATGTCAACTGGTAACCATTTTCTAGATAATTCTTTGTTAAATATTTGATTTTTATCTTCTGGTGATAAATAACGAAAAAAATACCAAGCTGAATCTAGAAAATTGTCCATTACATCTGATTCTCTGGTTGCATTAGAACCACAGCGAGGACATTTCACATTGATAAAATCAGAAACTGATTTAAGCGGTCCTTTACCGTCTCCTGATGGTTGCCAGCCATTGCTAAGCTCTGGTAGTCTAACTGGTAGATCTTTTTCGGGAACAGGCACCATTCCACAATTATCACAATATATAATTGGTATTGGTGGCCCCCAATATCTTTGTCTTGATATACACCAATCCCTTATCTTGTGTTGAGTTTTCTCTCTACCAATGCCCTCTGTTTGTAACCAATCTATTGTTCTTTTTATTGCATCTTCTTTGTTTAATCCATTTAAAAATCCTGAATTTATGTGTTCACCATCACCAACAAAAGCTTCTTTTTTAACATCACCACCTTTTAAAACTTCTATTATCGGTATTTTATATTTTATAGAAAATTCATAGTCACGAGAATCATGTGCTGGTACAGCCATTATAGCCCCCGTACCATAATTCATTAAAACATAGTCGGCTATCCAGATTGGTATTTTTTCTCCTGTTGCAGGGTTCAAAGAATAAGAACCAGTAAAAACCCCTGTCTTGTCTTTAGATTCTATTCTTTCAAGATCTGACCTAGAAGACGAAGACTTAATATATTCATCTACTTCTTTTTTCTTTTCATCTATAACTATATCTTTAATTAGTGGATGTTCTGGAGAAAAAACAAGATAAGTAGCTCCAAAAATAGTGTCTGGTCTAGTTGTAAAAACAGAAACTTTATGATCTCCAACTGTAAAATGAATTTCAGCTCCTTCGCTTTTTCCAATCCAATTTCTTTGAGCTGACTTTGTTATTTCGCTCCAGTCAATAAGATCAAGACCTTTTAAAAGTCTCTCTGTATAGTCTGTTATCTTAAAAAACCATTGATTTAAGCTTTTCTTGCTAGTAACGGATCCACATCTTTCACATAAACCCTGATCTATCTGTTCATCTGCTAAAACAGTTTTACAGTCAGGACACCAATTAAGAAGAGCTTCTTTCCTAAAAGCAAGACCTTTCTCAAATAGTTTTAAAAATATCCATTGAGTCCATTTATAATATTCTGGTGTTGTTGTATCTATTTCACGACTCCAATCACAACCTATACCAGAAGAAATAATCTGTTTTCGAAAATTAGATTTAGTTCTAAGTATTGTTTTTTGAGGGCTTTCTTTTAATTTTAATGCATAATTTTCGCTATGTATTCCAAAGGCATCGAAACCAACTGGCTGAAAAACATCAAATCCTTTAAGCTTTTTATATTTAGCCATTACATCAACCGAAGTAAAGGCATAAAAATTACCTATATGTAATCCTTCTGCACTAGGATAAGGGAACATAAAGAGAGCGTAATAAGGGTTTTTACTATTACTTAAATCTGGGCTAAAAATCTTTTGATCAACCCATCTTTGAGACCACTTTTTCTCTATTTTAATATGGTCGTATTTCATTTTAAATATTAAATAATCTTCTAGTGTTTTCTGTTGTTATCTCAGATATTAAATTAAAATCAACTTCTTTGATTCTAGCAACCTCTTTTGCAACATCTATAACGTATAAGGGTTCGTTCCTTTCGCTTCTTCCAGGAGGAGAAAGATAAGGAGAATCGGTTTCAACTAACATTCTTTCTAGTGGAACTTTTTTTATAGCTTCCCTAAGATTAAGTTTAAATATTATACCAGTAAAACCTATATATAGCCCAAGATTTAAATATTCTTTAACATCAGCAACCTTGCCAGTAAAACAATGTACAACGCCTTTAATATCGTTATACTCTTTTAAAATCTCTATCATGTCTTTGTGGGCCGATCTGCAATGAAAAACTATAGGAAGATTTAATTCTATAGCCATCTCTATCTGGTCTCTAAAGATTTTTTCTTGCCTTTTTTTAAATTCTGAGAGATTACCTTTGGGTTTGTAATAATAATCAAGGCCAATCTCACCTATTGCAACAACTTTATCTGATTTTGCTAAATCTTTATAATCCCTTACATTAAAAGATACCTCTCCTTTATTAAAAAAATCACTAACAGTGTGTATTGGATGTAATCCAACCGAAGCATATACCCCTTTGTCATTTTTCTCAGCAATTTCAATTGCCTTTTTACTAGTATCGTATTGAGATCCTATGTTTATCATCCAAACATCTTTATCTAATGTTTCTTTAATCTTCTGGTCTCTGTCAAGATCAAATGCTTGAAAATTTATATGGCAATGTGAGTCTATTATCATGGTGTGATTATAGAATAATTTTATTATAAAATCAAAAAAAAGAGCCTTATGGCTCTTTACCTTTGTACTATTTTTTTAAAATGCTTATTCGCAAACATAAAAGTAATTTCATTTCTTACTCTTATTTTTCTTGCAATTCTTTGGAATTTGTCATAAAAGTCTCTCAAAAAAAACTCGTCATCAAGCTCTGCTCCGTCTAAGCAACAAATATAGTTAGCCTCATCCCTTTTTTTTGAAAACTTCCAATTCCCCTTAGAATAATGATTATTTTTTTTCCTACATGTCTTGGTTACAAATATAAACTTATCTAGTTCTTTTGTTGTTTCTTCCTCAAGGATAAGTATTTGAAAACCAAGATCTTTCAAAAGTTCATAAATATAA
>CAYVNL010000092.1:0-2871 GCA_964452925.1 uncultured Candidatus Saccharibacteria bacterium | reverse complement strand
TATTTAATCATGAAAATCTTTAATTTTACAGGTTAAAAATATTTTTTCAAAAGGGGCTCTCCTTTTTTTATATCTTCCTTCGCTTTTTTGCCCAATACTTTCTTATAATCTTTAGGCGCCAACCCGAACCCTGGTCTAATTGATCTTATGTTTTTTTCGCTAAACTGTTCCCCTTTTCTAATATCTTTAACAACAAATAAAGACCTTCTTCTTTGCTTGTCTTTTATTGAAACATCATAAGTTACCTTCCCAAGAGATTTTTCCGCCAATCTAATTTCGTCAACCATCAGCTTAAATTCGGCAGGCTCCATTGAAAATGTAGAATCTGGGCCTCCAAGATTCCGATCTAATATAAAATGCTTCTCCACGACTTTTGCACCCAAGCTAATAGCTACAATAGGAACGATGTTTCCCATAGTATGGTCAGAAACACCAACCTCAACATTAAATCTTTTTTTTATATCTGGGATGGTTGCCAAGTTAGCATCCACTATGATTGAGGGATAATTAGATGTACATTTTAAAAGAGTTATTTTGTTATTTCCCGCTTTTTTGCATGTTTTTATAGCCACTTTTATATCTTCAACATCTGCTACGCCAGTAGAAATTATCATCGGCTTTTTTGTTTTGGCAACTTTTTCTATAAGAGAAATGTCGTTTATTTCAAAAGAAGCGATTTTATACACCGAGACATTCATCTTCTCTAGAAAATCAACCGCTTCTAAATCAAACGGACTTGAAAAAAATACTAGTCCTAATTTTTCTGCAATTTTTTTTAATTTTGGCTGCCACTCCCAAGGCATAGCAGCTTCTTTATATAAATCATACGGCCTCCAACCCTTCCACTGCCCATCTTTTTTAGGACCAAAATATTCATTGTCAACATCAAGAGAAAGTGAATCGGCTGTATAAGTTTGAACTTTTACAGCATCAGCTCCGCTTTTTGCCATTGCCTTGATTGTTTTTACCGCCAAATTAAAATCATTATTATGATTTGCCGACAACTCCGCTATTATAAAAGTCTTTTTTTTGCTCTTAAAATTAAACATGGCGTAAGTTTAAAGTATTTCAAAAATAATCTTAGATTTGATTTTTTCTGCGTATTTTTCTGCATCACTAACATTCTTACTAGTAACTATGACTTTTCCGATCCTATCAGTTCCTTTTCTTAGTTTATTAACAGCCGATCCTTTTTTTGTTGTTATTTCAATTTCATATACTTTTTTATTTTTTAAAACATTTTTCGGAATGATATATTTTTTTAAAAGACCATCCCGCGAAGATTCAAGTATTACAGCGGCCACAGGTTTTAAATATTTTTCTTTTAATTTAACCTTTTTCCCCATTGAACATAAAATTGCCTGTTCAACCCAATCTATTCCGGTATGATATTGTACTAACTCCGGCAAGCAAGTTGCTCCTATCCTTGCCCCAATCTCGATTATTTTTGGATCTCCAAACTCATCAATTATCATGTCCACATTCGCAGGTCCATCAGTTATGCCAAGAGATTCGACTGCATCAGCGCAAATTTTTTTTATTTTTTTGAGTTTTTTTCCAGAAAATTTAATAGGGAATGAATGCCCTGTCGGAATCATAAAGGGAGGTTTTGATAATGTATCATTATGTGGCAATACCTTGATGCATTTTCCGTCAACACTGAATGTTTGAGCTCCCACTTCTAATCCTTTTATATATTCTTCTATTAAAATTTCAGAGCCTCGGGAATATTTTAGAGCTTCCTTAAAGGCAATTTCTATTTCCTGCTCTTTTTTTACTTTTACAACCCCCCGACTTCCAGAGCTGTCAGGCGCTTTTATTATGCATGGATATCCAATTTTTTTTACATTTTTTATAGCCTCGCCTAGGTTTCTCGCAATAAAAAAAATAGGTTGAGAAACGTTTGCCTCTTTTAAGGCTAGCCTTGTTTTTATTTTATTAGAGCATCTTTCCGCAACGTTTTTGCTCACCCCCTTAAGATTCAGAGTGTCTGTAACTGCGCCCACTGTTGGCATTGGCAAGTCCGTTTGAATTGTCATTACTCCGGATATCTTATGTTTGCAAGCAATTTTGATAGCACCAGCCTCATCCAAAACATCTATAGCATATGCCTTGTCTGCCAATTTCATCCCAGGAGCTTTTGGATTTTTATCAATCACTATTACCTGTAAACCAAGTTCCTTCGCTTTTTTTATTGCTGGAATCTGTCCGAAACCTGCACCAATTATTAAAATCATTTTATTTTTTATTTTAAATTTTTTTGATAAATTCATATTTTAATTCTGCTATCTTCCAATCTTCTACGCTATCAATATCTTGGACTTCTAATTCTGATAGAACAACCCCCCCCTTATTATCCCCCTTCATCTTTTTTTTGCATGTCATCCAGTAGAATTGTCCACTATCATGGTAAGCTGGATCCAAATCTTGAGATCTGGTTTTTTTATATCTAGGATAAAACATTTTTACGCCATTTCCATCTTTTTTAAATGCTCTTTGAATTGGATAAGAGAATTTCACTATGGGACGAACTGAATCAAATTTCTCATTAATTAATAATTCCAACCCTTTTTTTAGATTTTTGATCTTGATTAACGGAGCAGTAGGCAATATGCAACAAATAATATCAAACTTCATTCCTAAATCTGAATATTTTTTAAAAACCTCTTCGATAACATCAGAGAGTGTTGCATAATCATCAGAATTTTTTTTACTACGCATAAATGGCACTTTTGCGCCATATTTTTTGGCTACTTCAGCAATCTCTTGGTTATCAGTTGAAACCATCACTTCATCAAAAAGTTTACTTTTCAAAGCAACCTCAATGGAATAAGCAATAATAGGCTTTCCCAAAAAATCCTTGATATTTTT
>CAYVNL010000091.1:0-5816 GCA_964452925.1 uncultured Candidatus Saccharibacteria bacterium | reverse complement strand
CCAGCTTCAATATGTTTTTTGGCATTATCCCAAGAAGCTCCAGAGTTAGCCATCACAAGAGCTAAAAGAAAGCCACAACTAAGAGAGCCAACAATCATTCCAGCCAAAGCCCCTGGTCCTAGAATAAATCCAATTAATATGGGGGCTAAAACAACGATTATCGCAGGAAGGCCCATTTCCTTTATTGCTCTCTTTGTAGCTAAATCAACACAAGCCTTACTATCTGGTTCATCTTTACCGTCCATCAAGCTTTTTTCTTTGAACTGTCTTCTTACTTCACCAACAATCTCTAGCGCTCCACGACCAACAGCTTTCATTGTTAGTGCTGAAAAAAGAAACGGAAGCATTGCTCCAATAAAAACGCCTGTAAGTATCTTAGGTTCTATGATATTGATCGATGATAAACCGCTTTGTTCTGAGTAAGTGACAAGCCAAGCAAGAGATGCTAGTGCAGCAGATCCAATAGCAAATCCCTTTCCGGCTGCAGCAGTACTATTTCCTACAGCATCTAATGCTTCTGCTCTTTCTCTAACCTTATGATCTAGTCCTGCCATCTCGGATATACCAGCAGCATTATCAGCTATTGGTCCATAACAATCTGTTGAAAGATTCAATCCTAATACACCAAGAATACCTAAAGAAGATAAGGCAATGCCATATATTCCAGCTAAATGATAAGATAAAACTATTGTCACTCCTACAGATAAAACAGGTATAACTGTGCTTCTCATACCAACAACTAATCCTTCCATAATAACACCCGATGGCCCATTGCTAGAAGCGTTAGCTACGCTAAGTGTTGGTTTTTTTCTATCTGAAGTATAATATTCTGTTGTTTTTCCTATAACGAAACCGCATAAAAGACCAGTTAATATTGCAAAGAATAGGTTTATTTCTTGAAAATAATAGTTAACGACAATAAAGGATCCTATGGTCATAAATATTCCAGCAAAAACAGTACCTCTCTCCATGGCTTTCCTAACAGACTCTGTCTGCTCTTCAAATCCCACGGCTTCTTTTCTAGATAAATTCATAGAAAAACTACCAAGAAGAGAACTTAATATACCAACTGCCGCTATAAGTAAAGGTAAAATTACTCCCTTTGATCCGTAAGATAAAAATCCTATTATTGCTGCAGCGATAATTGTTGAAACGTAAGACTCAAAAAGATCAGCACCCATACCAGCTATATCTCCAACATTATCTCCAACATTATCAGCGATAACTGCTGGATTTCTTGGGTCATCTTCCGGGATATCAAGTTCAGTTTTTCCAACTAAATCAGCACCAACATCTGCACTCTTAGTAAATATCCCACCACCAACTCTCATATATAAAGCAATAAGAGATGCACCAAAGGCATAGTTTATTAAGATTGTTGTTTCACCAATTATTAACCATGCAACAGAAACACCAAGAAGACCTAATCCAACAACTAAAAAACCCATAACCTGGCCTCCTTGTATCGCTACTTTAAAACTATCAGAAAAGTTTTTTTCTGCACTATGAGCGGTTCTACTGTTTGCCATAGTAGAAACCATCATCCCAATATATCCAGATAACAATGATGTTATTCCACCAAAAACAAACAACAAGGAGCCAACTAATCCATTGTCTTGAATAAAAAACAAAACTACAGCTATCACTATAAAAGCAAAGGATATAGATTTTAATTCTCGTAATAAAAATGCTTTAGCACCGTCTCTTATGTATAGTGCTATTTTTTTTATTTTATCTGATCCTTCATCTACTTTTTTAATCTTTGAAATCAAAAAAGCAACAAAAATTAAATTAACTATCGCTAAAATTATCGGTATAAATATTAATTTTTCCATATTTTTATTTAATAAGTTTTTTTATTTTATCTACAGATTCCGGATTAGAGAGAGTTGAAAGATCGCCTAATTTTTCTTTACTTAAAATTCCTTTCAAAACTCTTCTCATTATTTTACCTGATCTTGTTTTGGGTAAATCCGAAACAATATAAACTTCTTTAATTATTGCTATTGGTCCGATCTCTTTTCTTAAAACTTCTGCTATTTTATTTTTTATTTCTTTTTTATTTTTAGTTACGATAAAAGCAATTGGAACCTCACCCTTAATATTGTCTTTTACTCCAATGACAGCAACTTCGGAGATGTAGTCTATCTTTGATATTGCATTCTCCATTTCTGCAGTAGACAGCCTGTGGCCAGCGACTTTAATAACATCATCACTTCTACCAACAACACGAATCAATCCTTTTTTATCTTTATATGCAGTATCGGAAGTAAAGTATACTCTATCTCCATAATTTTTCCAATAAGTATCAAGATATTTTTTATGATCCTTATAAATTCCCCTAAAAAGACCCGGTGAAAAAGGTGGTAGTATAACTAGATTTCCATGTTCGTTCACCTTACACTCTTTTCCTTTTTCGTTTAAAATTTTAAAATTAATTCCAGGAAAAGGAAGCCCCGTAAACGTTGGTTTAAATGGTCCTATTCCGGGAAGAGACGACAATAAAACACCCCCTGTTTCTGTTTGCCACCAAGTATCAACAATCGGACATCTTTTTTTTCCTATATTTTTAAAAAACCATAACCATGATTTTTCATCTATTGGCTCACCTACGGAACCTAAAATTTTAAGTGTATTAAAACTATAGTTGCTAATTATTTTAGGATTTATTAATTGAAACATCCTGATTGCTGTTGGTGCAGTATAAAAAGCCGTAACACCATTATCTTCAATTATTTCACACCACCTATCAGGTATAGGCCAATCAGGAGCACCTTCAAAAATTAATGTTGTTGCTCCATTGAGTAAAGGAGAATAAACCGTATATGTGTGTCCTGTTACCCATCCAATGTCTGCGGTACACCAAAATATATCTTCTTTTTTTAAATTAAATATCCATTTTCCTGTAAATTTTGCCTGAACTGTATAACCTCCACAAGTATGAATTACTCCTTTAGGTTTTCCCGTAGAGCCACTTGTATATAATATAAAAAGAGGGTCTTCACTATCCATTAATTCTGGTTTACAGTATTTATTTTTTGAAATAACATCGTTCCACCAAAAATCTCTATCATTAACCCAAGAAACCTTTTTACCTGTTCTTTTAACAACTATAACCTTCTTAATTTTAGTATCTTTTAGTGATTCGTCTGCTGATTTTTTTAAATCAACTATATCCCCTCTTCTATAATAACCATCGGCTGTTATTAAAAGCTTAGCCCCAGTATCTTTTAGCCTAACAGATAATGACGAAGAACTAAAAGCTGAAAAAACAACTGAATGAACTGCACCTATTCTGGCGCAAGCAAGCATTGATATTACTGCCTCTGGGATCATTGGAAGATATATAGCAACCCTATCTCCTTTCTTAACTCCCATTTCTTTAAGAGTATTAGCAAGTCTATTAACTTTAACGTAAAGCTCGTGATAAGTTAAAATTTTTTTAGATTCATCAATATTTTCTGGCTGCCAAATAATAGCTGCTCTATTTTTATTGTTATTAATATTATTTTCTAAACAATTCTCCGTAATATTAATTTTGCCACCAACAAACCAATTAAAGTATGGTGGATTATGAACAAAATTTTTTTTGTATTTTTTTTGCCAAATTAATTCTTTGGCAAGATCGCTCCAAAAAGAGATTGGATCTTTTTGAGCTGAAAGATATATTTTTTTTTCAGATATTACTGATTTTTTTTTAGAATCTTCGGAAGGATAAAAATAATCTCCTTTTTTTATCATACTTTTAAATTAGATTACTTAAAATACCTGTAAGGTCAGCTAATCTTGTAGAATAACCCCATTCATTATCATACCATGCCATAACTTTAACCATTTTTTTATTAACCATAGTAAGAGAAGAGTCAATAATTGAAGAAAAGTTACTTCCGATATAATCTGATGAAACTAATGGTTTTTCTTCAAGTTTTAATATTTTATTATAATTTTCTGTTTTTGACTCTCTATTAAAAATATCATTCAATTCTTCTTTTATTGTTTCTTTTTGAATTTCACAAAAAAGATCAATTATTGAAACTGTTGGCGTTGGAACTCTTAACGAAACACCATCTATTCTCCCTTTAAGGTGTGGTAATACAAGTCCTATTGCTTTTGCTGCTCCAGTTGTGGTTGGTATTATGTTTAGAGCTGCAGCCCTCGCTCTTCTTAAGTCTGGGTGATTAAGGTCTAAAATTCTTTGATCGTTTGTATAGCTATGAATTGTAGTCATAAACCCCTTTTCAAATCCATAGTTATCACTGATAATTTTTAATACTGGAGCTAAACAATTAGTAGTACAAGAACCCATATCAATTATGTGGTCTTCTTGTTTAATTTCTTGATGGTTAATTCCAATTATATATGAAGGTATTTTTTCTGGATCTTTTGATGGAGCTGATATTATAACTTTTTTAGCTCCAGATTTAATATGTTTTTGAGCTCCAAAATAGTCTCTAAAAATACCCGTAGACTCTATGACTATATCAACCCCTAATTTTTCCCAAGGAAGTTTCTCTGGATCTTTTTCAGAGAAAATCATAACTTCTTTTTCCCTAGAATCAACATCTATTAAAAAACCGTTATCCGTCACTTTAATGTTTCTGCTATAGGTGCCATAAATAGAATCATATTTTAAAAGATGAGCTAAAGACTCAGGACTAGAAAGATCATTTATTGCTACCACATCTAAATTAGGATAATTTTCTAAAATTATTTTAAAAACTGATCTTCCTATTCTTCCAAATCCATTTATAGCAACTTTTGTCATGTTAAATATTTAATAGTTTTGTAATTTTATCTTTATTGAAACCAACTATAACTTCTTCGTCTATTTCTATTACTGGTACACCCATTTGACCTGATTTTTCAATCATTTCTTTAGCAGAGTTTTCATCTAGAGAAACATCAATCTCTGTAAAACTAATGCCTTTTTCTTCTAAAAATTTTTTAAGAACTATGCAATAAACGCATGATGGTGTTGAATATATTTTTACTTTTTTTGTTTGCATAATTTTATATTTTATTAATTAATTCTTCTAGATCTTCACAAGTTTCGTTAGAATTACCATCGATCATACTACAGACAAGAGATGATATAACATCTATATCTTCTTGCTCTGAGCTATTTATTCCTGCCCCGACCCTATAATAATTACAACCAATAACTATGAGTGGAATAGAGCCATCGCTATATTTTGAAAAAATATCTAGATCGTTTTCGTTATCGGTATTATTTTTAAAAGAAACTTGATTTTCGAAAGGTAAAAGGGCTGCTTCGATTACCGGTTTCTGCCATTCACAATAAGGACAATCCGAAGACCCAAAATAATAAACCAATAATTTTCCATCATCACTATAGCAAGGGTCATCTTCTATTTTTTTAAAATTACCTATTGTCTTATTGAAAATAATCTCAGATCCTTCTGGAAAAAATAATTTTCCATCTCTTGTTGCATAGGTTTCAAATTCTGTACCATTAATAAAAATTGTTATTTTATAGATACCACTCTCAATTATGACATCTGTAATCTCTAGGGAAGCCTCTCCATTAAAATAGCTTTCATCTATGTATTTTAATACCTTGTCAGAAATATCATCAACCGAAAGACTTTCCTTAGAAGTAATTAATGTAAATATGGTAGCTATAATCAAAATTAAAGCTATTATTAATAATATGATTGTCTTTTTGTTAATTTTTTTAAGATTATTAATAGTTTTGTCTATTTTTTTTCTTATCACCTTCGTTTTGATTGGTGATTTTTTAGATTCTTTTTCTTTGTTTGATTTAGCGGTCTTTTTTTCTTCTTTTTTCATATTTT
>CAYVNL010000090.1:0-1965 GCA_964452925.1 uncultured Candidatus Saccharibacteria bacterium | reverse complement strand
TTTTAATATTACCATAAAATCTTCTATCTCTTCTCTTACAGTTTCCGGACCAATAAATATTTCAACTGCTTCTTTTCCTAGATTTTTATAATAATTATTCAATACTTCCCAATCTGATTTCTCTTGAAGATATTTAATTATCTTTTTAAATTCTCCTCTATCTAGCCAAATTCCTTTACAAACATTACAAACATCAACTTTTATCCCAGAATCATCATAATCTACTTCATATAATGGAAGTCTATCTACAGGGCAAAGCTTTTCTTTTCTAGATACCTTAAGCTTTAGTTTATTCTTCCAAAGATCAACATCAAACCATTTCAAGTTCTCATCTTTACCATCCTTAGCCAACCTAAGCTCGTCTTCATCAAACCATAGACCTAAACATTTAGGACAATAGTCAATTTCAACATTATTAATCAAGGCTCTTTCCATTTTTATACCACAAGAAAAACATTCTTTTTTCATATATTTATAATTTAATACCTTTTAATTTAGCTATTCTCTCCTCTACTGGAGGATGTGTTGCAAAAAGACGATGCATAAACTTACCTTTTTCTTTCCCTTTAAATGGACTAGATATAAATAGGTGGGCAGTAGCATCATTAGCTTTTTTCATTGGAATTGGATTAGCTGAAATCTTTTCGAGAGCCCTAGCTAATCCATCAGGATAACGAGTTAGTAATGCTCCTGAAGCATCTGCTAAAAATTCTCTTTTTCTAGATACAGCCATCTTCATTAGCTGAGCTAGTATTGGAGCTAGTATTGCAAGAACTAGGGCAACAACAATTATCATTGCATTCCCCTTGTCTTTATCTCCTCTCCTTCCTCCTCCCCAAAAAGCATATCTAAAAAAGAAATCTGTAACCATTACTATCATTCCAACAAGAACAACAATTATCGTTGAAAGAAGAATATCTCTATTACCAATATGTGCTAATTCATGAGCAATAACTCCTTCAAGTTCAGATCTATCTAATATATCTAATAATCCTCTAGTTACAACAATAACACCTCTTTTAGGATCACGACCAGTAGCAAAGGCGTTTGGTTGAGCTTCTTCCATTATATATAGCTTAGGCATTTCAATGCCTGCAGTTATTGAAAGATTTTCAACTATTCTATAAAGTTCTGGATTATCACTTTTCTCTATTGGTTTTGAATTAGTTATCTTAAGAACTATCTTATCTGAATTCCAATAAGAGAAAAAATTTATTGCAATTGAGAATAAAAGAAAAAAGAAAACAATTATCAACGAATCAAAATAGATAGATAAGATCCAACCAATAGATATTAATATTAAACTAAAGAAAAACAGATAAATCCAAGTTTTCCTTATATTCGAATCAACTTGAGTATAGAGATTTGCCATAATCTTCTAGAAACTAACCTTAACTGTCTCCTTCTCTTCTGGTTCAGTGATTTCAAAAAAATCTCTTTTCTTGAAATTAAACATTTTAGCTATGATATTTGAAGGAAAAGTATCAATTTTAATGTTAATGTCTCTTACCATTGAATTATAGAATCTTCTCGCTGCCTGAATTTTATCTTCAGTATCTCTTAGCTCTCTCTGAAGCTCTATAAAGTTTTCTGAGGCCTTTAGGTCAGGATAGTTTTCTGAGACCGCAAAAAGGCTTTTAAGTGTACCTGAGAGCATATTTTCTGCTTCCGCTATCTTCTTAGGATCACCTGACTCTTCGGCGCTAATAGCTGAAGACCTAGCTTTAGTAACGTTCTCAAAAACACTTTTCTCGTGAGCTGCATATCCTTTAACTGTCTCTAAAAGATTAGGTATTAAATCATACCTTCTCTTTAGCTGAACATCTATATCAGACCAAGATTCATCAGTTCTATTTCTCAATTGAACTAATTTATTATATATGGCGATAGATAGAAGCACTAAAACTACAGCTGATACTATAATTATTTGTAACCAATTCATATTTTTTTTATTATTTAATAATC
>CAYVNL010000089.1:0-3663 GCA_964452925.1 uncultured Candidatus Saccharibacteria bacterium | reverse complement strand
ATTTTTTAGCTTTGTTTTGATAATTTTTTATTTTTAAATTTTAGTTTTTGATAAAATTATAAAATTATTTAAGAAATTAATATTTATTGTTGGATTTTTAATTATTGGTTTAAGTATAAGAATAATTATTTTAACTTCGTAAATTATGGACGATTTAAAAATAGATTTTGTCGGTATTGGGGCCACCAAATCTGGCACGTCTTGGATTTT
The DNA here is from genome assembly GCA_964452925.1 of uncultured Candidatus Saccharibacteria bacterium. Taxonomy (GTDB): domain Bacteria; phylum Patescibacteriota; class Minisyncoccia; order Minisyncoccales; family CSSED10-335; genus CAYVNL01. Next base: position 3,453 of record CAYVNL010000089.1, on the reverse strand, counting down.
TCGTTGTCTTAAGGAGCATCCCCAAATTTGTGGCAGTATTGAAAAAGAAACTCATTTTTTTGATAGGCCCGAGAACTACGATAAAGGGATTGATTATTATCAATCCTTTTTTAAGCATTGTACTAAAAGTGGAATTAAGGGAGAGTTTACCTCTACCTATCTTGACACCCCCTTTGAAAAAGAAGTTCCCTCTCATATTTATGAGCATTTTCCGAATGTAAAAATAATTGTTTGTTTAAGGGATCCTATAGAAAGGGCCTATTCTCATTATAGAACCAATATTTATAATAAAGGTTTTTTAAGTTCGTATTCTAATTTTTTGGATGCCTCCAGAGATCGTCGATTAGCTGATAAAGGTTTTTATTATAAACATCTAAAAAAATATTTTGAGGTTTTTCCAAGAGAGAATATTTTAGTATTAATTTACGAAGACCTCAAAAAAAATCCTTTAAGATTTATTCAAGGAATATATTCATTTTTAGGAGTTGACAGTAGTTTTGTTCCTCAATCTTTGAATGAAAGAGTAGGATTTACGGGTAGAAAAATCGCTGATTTTAAAATTCCTTTTTTAAGTTTTGCTTTATATAAAATTGTTCGTAGATTCAATCGCAAGAGCAAGTTTTTTCATTTGATTAGGCGGACTAGGATGAGATTTTGGTACAAAAAGGTCATTGTTTGGAATAGGAAAGTTAAGTTGGAAAATAATGCTAAGCCGAGCAGAAAAAAAATGGTTAGTCCCGAAGTTCAAAATAAGCTCTATGAAGTTTATAAAGATGATATCTATAAGTTGGAGCTATTGTTAAGTAAGGATTTAAGCCATTGGAAAAAAACTAAAACCTCATAAATTAACTTGGCGAATTTTAATATTTGAGAAAAGTTTTTTGGAAAAATTATGTCTAGGTTTGCTAAAAAAATTTTTGGACACATTCTCTATCTAGTAACATATTTGTTCCCCCGAAATAAGAAAAAGTGGGTTTTTTGGGGAGGCAATGGAAAATTTACCGGCAATCCCAAATATTTATTTTTTTACGTCGCCAATAATCACAAAGATAAGGTTGATGCAGTATGGTTGTCAAAATATGTAGATATTGTTGAATTATTAAGAAAAAACGGCTATAAGAGTTATCACATAACTTCAATCAAGGGGATATGGGCTACCTTAAGTGCAGGATATTGTTTTAAAGATGCGGCGTCGAGCGGTAGCTTAAATGTTTTTTTATCTGGCGGAAGTAAGACTATAAATCTCTATCACGGTTGTGCTATCAAAAAAATAGGTTGGGATCGTGTAAGGCCGAGTTATAAAAAGACGTTTAGATACGCTTTAGGACGATTTATTCGCAGATTACTTTCAAAATGTGATTATGTCATTGTAACCTCTGCTAAGTTTCAAGAGATATTCTCTTCAGCCTACGATATTAATAAGGATAAGGTTATTATTGCTGGTTATCCCAGAAATGATGTTTTTTTTAAGAAAGTTTCAGGAGAGGGCATAGGCCTTTCTGATAGTTTATTGTCAGAGATTGAGCATAAAAGGGGCAATAAAGGTAAGGTTATTTTATATGCCCCTACTTTTAGAGATTCAAGATTGAGTGGAAGTAATGCTGTCCACGAGAGCGGACTTGATCTTGCTAAGCTCAATTTACTGATGCAGGAGAAGGGTGCTTTATTGTTATTGAAACTACATGCGGGGGCAAGGTTAAAAAAATTGACAGAAAGCTATAATAATATCATTTTTATACCCTCGGAGCTTGATGTAAATTTATTACTTAGAATAACCGATGCCTTAATTACAGATTATTCTTCCATATATTTTGATTTTCTCTTATTAGACAGACCGGTAATATTTTTCCCTTATGATTTTGAAAATTATGTTACCAGAGAAAGGGGACTGTATTTTGATTATGACAAGATTTTAGCTGGACCTAAGGTATATAAATTTGATGGTCTCTTCGCAGAAGTTAAAAAATTATTGGAAAATTATGAGGTCTGCTCTGAAAAATATAGGCGAGAGCGAGAAAAAATTAAGAATATGGCTTTTAAATATGTTGATGGTGATAGTTCGGAAAGGATATTTAATTTCTTTAAACCTTAATTATTTTTAAAAGTGATATCCTTTATTATGACCAATGAGACTAATTTCAAAATAGATTTTGTAGGTATAGGGGCAATAAAAGCTGCCAGTTCTTGGGTATATGAATGTTTGCAGGAACACCCCGAAATTTGTCTCGCACCCAAAGATCAAAGAAGAATCGCTTTCTTTTTTAAGGAAAATTTTTCTGAAAGTAAGTTGAAAGATTATAAATATTTTTTCGCTGGAATTAAGAAAAAGCAGCTAAAAGGTGATTTTCACGCCGCTTATTTAACTAGCCCCGAGGTTATAGATAGATTGAAAGAGCACAACCCTGATATAAAAATAATCGTTTGTTTAAGAAATCCTGTTCAAAGAGCTTATTCCGAATATCGCTTTTTGAAATTTTCGGAAAATGCGAGTTGGAATAGTTTTGAGCAAGCTCTATTAGAGAAAAAAAGAATAATTGAACACGGTTTCTATCATAAATATTTGAGTAATTATTTTAAGAATTTTCCCAGAGAGAATATTTTAGTTATGATTTATGATGATATTAAAATTAACCCGACTATATTTATCCAAAAGATTTATAAATTTTTAGAGGTTGATTCTAAGTTTGTTCCCCCGTCAATTGATATGAGAGTTAATCTTACCAGTTTTAAGAATACAAGAATCGGCAAGCTAATTCATAAGAGCATAATCAAGCCGCTGTTAAAAAATACTAAGTGGGCTTGGAAACTTAAAAAGTCCATTTTTTTAAAAAGGTTAATGTATAAATTTTCTGAATTTTATTCTAAAAAAACTATTGGCAAGCCAGAAATCAATACTCAAACATACAATCGATTAAAGTCATTTTATAAAAAGGATATTGTTAATTTAGAATATTTAATTAAGCGAGATTTAAGTATTTGGAAGTAAAATGGATAAAAAAATTGAACAACAAATACTCGATAGCCTGGACGCAATTTTGGTTTATTCTTTAATGTCGGGCAATTTTCCTTTTGATAAATCTTGTATTCAAAAGAAATTTTTAATTAAAAAATATTTAACTCTTCATATCATTCAGAATAGGTTATTGACTTTTTTGTCGCCTGATATTTCCAATAATGGCTATAAAGGAATAATGATAGGTTGTTTAGCTAAAACTTATGAAAAAAAATCCGGGAAAACTGGTGATTACTCCAATCTTTTTATAAAAGAATATCTAAATGAAAAGGGAATTAAAACCGCCGAGATACTTATACCCAACTTAAGAGACATTTTTTTGCTTAAGTATTTATTTAGGGCTAAAGATTTAGCTAAAGACCATTCTTTTATTCTATCCTATCCTAGGAATGTTCAGATAGGTAAATTGAGCAGGTCTGTATTTAAAAATAAAATATTGA
>CAYVNL010000088.1:0-2904 GCA_964452925.1 uncultured Candidatus Saccharibacteria bacterium | reverse complement strand
CAATATTTTTTAGTTTTAAAGATTGCATATAGTGAAAAAAAGGAAGCGAATATGAAATAGCTTCCCATAAAAGAAGTATTACCTATCGTTGACCCATCTCTTGCTGTTTCGAAAATATTAAATCTACTAGCAATACTAATCAAAGAAATTATTGATGCAACTGGAGCTGTAAAAAGAATGACATTTAACCAATCTTCTTGCTTTTGAATAAAAGAAGATAAAACTAAAAAAAAGATGAAAAGATGAATATATGTTAAAAGTCCCATCATTCTTTGATAGTTTGACCAAAAACTAGAAAATGGATCTGCTCCAAAGATGGTGCTTAATATTGCTAAAAATAAAAATAAAAAGGCAAAAAAAACAACTATATTTTTTTTAGGACGATAGTTTTTATCCTTTAAAGCTAATATGATCCAGAAAAAAAACATAATCTGAGTAATTCCCATAAAAAAAAGAGCCTTAAACGAACCGAAAGAAACCATCATCTTATTATTAATAAGAAGCGGTGTTATTTGTGATAAAAGAATGGTAATCCAAATTATTTTATTTAACATAAATATCTTTTATAATAATTTCTTAAGATTTTCTACTACAATATTAATATCCTTTTCTTTTAGGTTATTATAAAAAGGAAGGGCTATTGTTGACTTAGAGATTTTTTCGGTTACGGGAAAAGATCCTTTCTTATAACCGTAATGATTTTGTAAGTGAATTGCTGGAAAATAATTAGAGCAACCAATTCTCTTCTCTTTAAGTTGTTTTAAAATTTTATCTCTATTTTTATTAACTCTAATAACATAGACAAACCAACTAATCTTATGATCGGATAAAACTGTTGGTATTTTAATTCCATCAATATTTGAAAGTTTACTGTTATATAATTTAGCTACCTTGCTTCTTTTTTCTATGATTTCATCGATTCTAGATAGTTGAACAATACCAAGGGCACAGCTAATCTCAGGTAATCTAAAATTATATCCAAGAATATCATGTTTAAGTTTACTATATCTATTTCTTCCCTGATTCCTTAAACTTTTACAAACGTCTGCTATCTTCTTATTGTTGGTAACAATAATGCCTCCCTCTCCGGTTGTAATCTGTTTGTTTGGATAAAAAGAAAATACCCCTGCATTACCAAAAGATCCACATTTTTTTCCTTTATACTCAGATCCTAAGGATTCAGCTGAATCTTCAATTAAAAGCAGGGAGTGTTTTTTAGCTATCTCTTGAAGTCTGTCATAGTTAGCAGGAAAACCAAAGACATCTACGGCAATAATTGCTTTTGTTTTTTTATTTATTGCTTTTTCTATCTTTTCAACATCAATATTTAATGTTTCTGGATCTATATCAACAAATACAGGCTTTGCTTTTTCAAATAATATACAATTAGATGATGCAACAAAAGAAAAAGGTGTTGTTATGACCTCATCTCCTTCTTTTATATCCATCGACCTAACTAACAGGTGTAGTCCTGACGTTGCTGAATTAACCGCTATGGCATATTTAGTGCCAATATATTCAGCTATCTTTCGCTCAAATTCTTCTAGTTTAGGCCCTAGAGATAAAGATGTTGTATTTAAAACAGATAAAACAGCTTTCTTTTCTTTTTCTGTAATATCTGGTCTAGATAATGGTATCATTTTTTAAAAATTTTTATTATCGTTTTAATCACTATTTTTAAGTCTAACAGAAAAGACATTTTATGAACATATTCTTTTTGCATTTGAATTTTATGAGGTAATATCTTTTCTATATATTCTTTTTCTGGATTTAACGAATTCATTAAAATGTCACCTTCTTGAGAATAGAAAAGTGAGGAAATATCGGTTATGCCTGGTCTTACCGAAAAAATAATATCTCTATCTTTTTTTGATATAAGGTTAAGGTATTTTTTAATGTCAGGCCTGGGGCCAACAAAACTCATCTCACCTTTTAAAATATTTATTAATTGAGGCAGTTCATCTATTTTTAGTCTTCTTATTTTTCTACCCACCCTTGTTATTCTTTTGTCGTTTGATGCTGTACAGTATAGACCAGATTTTTCGGCATCAGGAATCATTGTTCTGAATTTTAATATAGTAAACGGTTTTTCATTTTTTCCAATTCTTTCGCTTAAATAAAAAATTGGACCTCTAGAATCAATTTTTATAATTATAACGATTACTATAAAAACAGGGAAAAGAACGATTATTCCTATTAGGGAAAAAATAATATCTGTAATTCTTTTAATCATTTTTAATATTTCTTCTAATTTCTTCTTGCTTATATAATGCTTCAGCCCTAAGGTCAAACCTACCAATTAATCTTCTAAAGGCAAATGTAGTTGATAATAATAACGATGTAGCTGGTTTATAAAAAATATTTAAATCAAGATATCTTTTTTCGAAATTAAAATTCCGAATAAGATAATCTTGAATTTCTGTTTTATGTAAAAGAGACTTAAAACCGTCATTAACATATTCAAACTTCCTATCGTTAAGATAATAACTATTCATCGCATACCAAGCAACATAAGATGAAAAAAACTTAAAGTAATCAGAATCAAAGAGTGTTTCAAAATATCTCGCCTCAATATTGTCGTATAACTTTCTTATAGAATAACCAACCAATTTGTTTTTATAGAAAACTCCCCAATAATTAATAATATCATCATAGTCTTTAGCTATAATAATTTCTTTAGAAAAAGATTTTTCGTTTAAAATTTTTCTTGAATTATATCTTTTATGCGCTTTTAAATATAATTGATATCCATTCCTAGCGATAAATAGTGGGTCTATTATTTTTGCATTACAATTTTTTAATCCCTTCTCTATTCTTAGCTCTGTTTGACGATTAAATTTATTTTTAAAATCATTACAAACAACAAAATACCAATCTTTTTTTTCTGTTATATTTAAATTATTA
>CAYVNL010000087.1:0-9117 GCA_964452925.1 uncultured Candidatus Saccharibacteria bacterium | reverse complement strand
AATATCATCGTTAAAAACTTCTATCTCAGGAAAAAGAAACTTCAAATTTTCACTTAAAACATTGTCTTTTTCTATGGCAATGATTTTTTTACATCTCCTAGCCATACCAAAAGTTAATGAACCAAGGCCTGGACCAACTTCAACAATTAAATCATCTTTAGAGGCAAGAGAAGTTATCTTGTTGATGACATTCATATCAACAAGAAAATTTTGGCCAAACCTTTTCAATGGAGAGATCTCACTTTCTTCTAGTGTCTTTTTGATTTCTTTAATATTCATCTTTTTATAATAGCACATAATTCTTGGGGTGTGGAAAAAATCATTGACTTTTATATCTTTAGCATTAAAATCAATACTAACGACAGAAAGTCAGGGTTCTAAAATTAGAAAATATTATAAAAATATTAGTACTTCTATAAAAAACGTTTTTAGTCTTTACAGAAGAGTAAAAGCAAATATATCCTGCTCAGTAAAAGAAAATAAAGGGTTTATAAAAAGCTCTTTCTTAAGCTTAAAGATTTCTTTGTTTCTTTTTTTTAGCCTATTATTAGTAATAGGTTTTTTAAATTCATCAGGGGATGGAAAAATTGCTTCAATAACACTAAACAACGATCTAAATACAGATAATAATCTTTTTCTTAGATCTGCTGAAACACCAGATGAACCTTCAAGTTTATTGATATCTCAAGACAATACAATATATGCATCAACGCCATCATATCATCCAAGGGTCCAGTTATTGGGCTCAGGTCATATTTCTTTAGATAAAGAAAATAAGGAGATAATATCATATAAAGTTCAGTCGGGTGATAATCTTAGTGCAATTGCTTCTAAGTTTGAAGTATCTAGAAATACAATAGTTTGGGCTAACGAATTAAGAAATACAAATATTAAAATAGGTCAAGAATTGATAATATTACCAGTTTCTGGCGTTTTTCATATAGCTGGAACAAATGATACAATTAGCGGAATAGCTAAAAGATATAATGCAAAAGTTGATGATATATTATCATTTAATAGCCTAGACAAGACCAGTATTATAAGCCTAGGAGACATAATAATTGTTCCTGGAGGAGAAATGCCTAAGTTTATAAAATCAAGTGCAACAATATCTTCCTCGGGATTCATAGCCCCAGCATCAGGAGTCGTAACTCAAGGATATCATTCTTCTCATAGAGCCATAGATATTGCCAATGTTTGTGGTAGTCCTATATATGCATCTGCTTCTGGAACAGTTCAAGCAACGGGATATACTTCAATAGGGGGCAATTACATTAGAATAACTCATTCTAACGGAGCAGTAGCATACTATGGTCATCTTTCAAGAATACTTGTTTCTAGGGGTCAAAGAGTTTCTCAAGGGTCAATAATAGGTTATATGGGTAATACTGGATACACGATAGGAGTGACCGGTTGCCATATTCACTTTGAAACAAGAGGAATGACAAATCCATTCATTAATTATAGGGTTGGTAGCAGATTTTAACCAAACTAAAAACCGGCATTTGCCGGTTGAATAAACTATCTTATTTCTTGCATTTATTGCAAGTTTTTGTTTCTGGTATTAAATTTAGTCTTTCTTCTTCTATCTCTTTATTGCAAACACTACACTTTCCATAGCTATTATTTTCTATTTTTTCTAAAGCTTCATTTATATTTTGAACTTTTGCTTCTAGCGTTTTTTCGATTGATAGTAAAGAAGAATATTCTTCAACTTCATCAGCTTCTTCGTCTAAGGTTCCTTCGGTTTTGAAGTCTGGAAATTTTGTCTTCCAGTCACCAGGGACAGAGCCGCTTTCTTTAGCAAAACTGTTTAACATTTCCTCTAAGTGCTCTTTTTCTTTTTTCATTCTTTCTTTTAAACTTTCTATTTTTTCTTTTTTCATTTTGTTTTAACTAAAATAATACCCATTTTGGTAGTTATTTATTAAGATTATTAATTGCATGATTCATTGTTTCCAAAGAGCTCGTGGCCATGAATAATTTATTATCTATCAAAGAATAACAGACTTTGTTTATAAAATTTAATGGATTGTCGCTACATTTTATAACGTAATCGTTACCTTCAATTAATTCAAAAGGATTATCTTTTAAAATCATTTCATTTTCCCATTCTTCTATATTTTCAACGAATGACTCATCAACCTCAACAATAAAACCAAAGTCATTTTTATCTTTTTTGTAGTGTATAAATAAATTAAAGTTATTCTTTATATTATTCGATAATACAGGACTTAAAGGATATATGAAATTATCTAAATAAACATTTAAATTGATTTTTTCATTTCTTCCATCTATATTTTCTTGAAAAGAGATCTTAACAAGAGACTCTCTAGGAAGCGATTTTTCGATATATTCAGAAAAAACCATCATTAAATCACTACTACTATTTGTTAATGGGTATTCAAAATATTCATAATTTATTAAATTTTTTGGTTTTTCTATTAAATTAAGAAAATCTTCATCGTCTTTGTTTTCATTTAAACTAACCAATGAATTTTGTTTGGTTGAGTTATAGAAATTATAACCAACCAAGACTAAGGCGGAAATCGAAAGAACTATAATAATTAAAACTAAAAATCTTATAACAAGTTTTTTAAATTTCCCTTGCTTTACAGGAATAGATAGTTCATCTATTTTTGGTTCTTTTTTTTCTGACTTCATTTTTAAAATAAAATCATTTGGCTTTATCTCGTCACCCGAGACTCTATCAAGAAAAGCCTCTCTTTCTTTTTCTTCTCTTTTTTGTATTTCAGATATTTTTGATTTTTTTTGGGATGTTTTAGAATCTAAAACCGTTGAATCGTTTTTTGGCTCAACCTTCTCTTTATTATCGTTCTCGTCCTTATTTTTTTCTAAGAAATCTTCATAAAAAGACATTTTTTTAATTTTGATTATCTTTTGCTAATTGAAGCATAAAGTTGAAAAACTCTTCATTGTCTCCTATTTTTTCTAGATCAACTTCAGGACTAGATGAATTTTTTTTAATATAATCAACAACTAGTTGGTATTTATCTTTTTCTGATTCTTCTTTGATTTCTTCTTTAATGCTATTTTTTGTAATTACCTGGTCTTCGTCTAAGTCTTTTTTTACAATATCTTCATCTTCATTACCGCTAAACACCTCTTCTTGTTTTTTTTCTGTTTCCGGTTCTTTAGTTTCTGTTTCTTTTTCATCACTATCTTCATTAATGTCATAATCATCGTCTTCTTCTATGCTAGTCATAATTCTATCAATGCCCCTTATTTCATTAATTATATCTTCTTCTCTTTTTTCTATTTTAATTATTTCTTCTTTTTCTTGTTCTGTTTTTTTTATTTCATCGTTAATCTCCCATTTTCTTTTTTCTAATTCTCTTCTGTTGTTTTCTATCTCAGATCTTTCCTGCTCTATTTTCATTTCTTCTTCGGTGTTTGCAGTTTCTAGCGATTTTTCTTGAACCTCATCTTCCCTTGATTCTATAGAGGCTATCTCTTTTTCAATATCATCAAGTTCTGTTTTTAGTTGATTTTTTTTATCAGCTATTCTTTTTTCTTCTTGAGATAGACCATCTTTTATCTTAACTATTTCTTCTAGACTTTTTTCTAAATCTTCCTTTTTTCTTAGTAACGACATTCTTTCCTCTTCTTCAAGGGCTTCTTCTTCTTTGTTTAAAGCTTTTTGATATTCTATATTAACGGTTATAAGTTGAGACTCTATTTTTTTAATCTCTTCTTCTTTGGCCCACATAGACTCTTTTACTTCTCTTCTTTGGTCTTCAATTTTTATTCTTTTCTCAGATAATAGTCTTTGTTTTTCTAGATCTTTTTCTTCGATTTCTTCTAAACCAGATTCTTCTTTTTCAATAGAGTAGAGACTTTCTTTTAAAGACTCCATCTCTTTTATTTTCTCAGACAGTTCTCTTTCTAAATTCTCTTTTTTCTCAGACAGCTCTCTTTTTAGATTAATGACACTATTAGAAGAAGACAAGCCTTCTTCTTTTTCTGATGTATATTTTTGATATAAAGACATAATTTTATTTTTTTGATAATTTAAGTATATATTCAAAAAATGACCTATCTTCTTTAGACTTTTGAATGTCTGTTAGTGGATCGTTTGAATGATTTTTAATATAGATTTTAACGATATCCTCATCTTTGATGTTTTCATTTAAATCTTCACCTAAAGACACCTTTATTTTATATATTTTATTTTTTATAGAATCTATTTCTTGGTTAATTTCGTCAATTTTTTCCATAAATAAAGATTGTCTTGCTAGTATCTCTTTAACCTTCTCTTCCTGAGACCATTTTTCACTTTCAATTGATTTTATCTTATCTTGAACCGACCATCGCTCTTTTTCTATCTCTTTCTTTTTTAATGGGTCTTCTTCACTTTTTTCTTTTAATTCTATTCTTTCTTTTAATGAGTATGCATTTTTTAATTTAGAATCAATATCACCAAGAGCCCTATCCTCTCTTTCTTTTTCTATTTTAATTCCAGATAGCTCTTTTTCGTATTCCGTGATTGGTTTTAATTTTTCTGACAATTCAATTTCTAGTTCCTTTTTTTGCTTAGTTAGCTCTATTTTTTCAATCTCTTTTTTAGTTTTTTCTTGAGAAATAATATTTTCTTTTTCAAGCGATGTTATTTTTTCAAGATCAAGATCAACGCTTTTTATTATCTCAGATATCTTTAATATTTTTTCATCCCATTCCCATCGTTCTTTTTCTATTCCTCTTCTTTTTCTGTCTAGATCCCATGCTTTTTCTTTTAGCTCTTTCTCTTTTGACCCTTTGGCGTTTTTTGCCATTTTTTCAATTTCTTTTTCTTTTGACTCTATCTCTAACTCTCTAACCACAACCTCTTTTAGTGATACCTCTAAATCTTCTTTTTCTTTTTTTAATTCATTTTTTTTCTCTTGAATTCTTTTCTTGCTTTCTAATATCTCAGATAACTCTTTTTTTAGAGACTCTATCTTTATGGCATTTTTTTCTTCGTTACTAATTTCTTCTTCTAATCTTTTCTTTTCCTCTTGTTCTTTTCTAGCCCTTTCTTCTTCTAATCTTTTCTTTTCCTCTTGTTCTTCTAGGTTCTTTTTTGCTTCTTCTTGATCAATTTCTTTTTTAGTTTCTTTGATTGTGTTATCTTCATCAATAGAACGAACGTTCTTGTCTTTTGTTTGATTTCTTTCGCTTTCTTTTGCCTCAGAAATATGATCTATTTTAAAATCATTATCATTATCTTTTTTTTCTGAGGATATATTTAATTTACTTTTCTTTTCTTTCTTTTTTCTTTTTTTCGAAGAAGAATAAGACCCCTCTTTTCCTTCAAGAAGGGCGATATCTTTGTTCATGGTTATTATTTCATTATCAGAATCATCAACAAAGACTTTTTCTTTTTTCTTTTTTTTATTCATCATCTTTTTCTAACACACTTTTAAGAGATAAATCAATTCTTCCTTGATCGTCAATTTTTATAACCTCTACAGAAACATTGTCTCCTAATTTTAATATATCTTCAACCTTGTCTACTCGATGATCTGCTAGTTTAGATATATGAATCATTCCTTCTTGCCCTGGTAGTATTTCAACAAAAGCTCCAAAGTTTAAAATTCTTTTAACCTTACCATTAAAAACTTCCCCAACCTCAACTTCTTTTATTATATCTTTTATCCACTGAATAGCTTTGCTTGCAGATTCTTCTTTTTCTGATGTTACGAAAACAATGCCAGAATCATCAATATCTATACTTGCCCCAGTTTTGCCTATTATTTCGTTAATCATTTTACCCCCAGGACCGATAACTTCTCTTATTTTTTCTGGATTGATTTCAATCTTAATCACCCTAGGAGCATAAGCAGACAACTCTTTTCTTGGTTCTTTTATTGTGTCTTCTATTTTTTGAAGTATCTTGTTTCTAGCTTCTTTTGCCATATCAAGAGATTCACTGAAAATCTTTTCATCGATTCCATCAATTTTAACATCCATTTGAATTGCTGTTAACCCTTCAGATGTTCCTGCGATCTTTAAGTCCATCCCTCCGTGATGATCTTCGAGTCCCTGTATGTCAGTTAACAGTTTATATTCCTTGTTTTTTTCATCCTTTATTATGCCAATAGATATTCCGGCAACAGGTCTTTTAATTGGTACCCCAGCATCCATTAATGCTAGAGAGGTGCTACAAACAGAAGCCATGGATGTGGATCCATTAGAGGACATTATTTCTGAAACAACTCTAATTGTATATGGGAATTCATTGAACTCTGGGATGATCGGGAATATGGCTTTTTCGGCCAACATGCCGTGACCTATATCTCTTCTACTTGGGCCTCTTCTAGGTCTTGTTTCACCTACAGAATAGGGTGGAAAATTGTAATGATGAAGAAATCTTTTTTCTCCAGTAAAACCCATAAACTCAAGAAGTTGATGGTCTCCAGGTGCTCCTAGTGTTAATATTGATAAAGACTTGGTTTGGCCTCTTGAAAAAAGAGCTGATCCATGAGTTCTTGGAAGAATACTGACACTTGAATCTAGTGGCCTCAATTCATCTAAATGCCTTCCATCTGGCCTTTCACCGTTTAAAAGAATGTTTTCTTTTATCTTTCTATCAATTTCTTTTTCTATAAAATCAGATATTTTACTTTCATTTTCAGGAGATTCTTCTTCAATTAAATCTTTAATAGTTTTTTCTATATCTTTAATTATGACGGATTTTTCGTTTTTATCTTTTTTTGATATCAAACTAATTATTTTATCTTCTATGGCGGGTCTCATTTTAAGAATCATAGACTCTTTTATTTCAGAATCGTTAACCTCTACATTCTTTTTCTTTTTACCAACCTCTTCAGCTATTTTTTCCTGAATATCACAAATATCCTTTATATGTTTTTTAGCAAAAACAAAGGCGTCTAATATGATATCTTCTTCCACTTCTTTAATATCTCCTTCTATCATATTTACAATAACGTCACCTTCTTCATTTTTAAGACCACTAAATATTATATTAATATCTGAATCTTTTCTTTCTTCGTATGTAGGGTTGAGCATAAATTCACCTTCTTTTCTACCAATTCTTACCGCTGCAACCGGACCGCTAAATGGTATATCAGAAATCATTAGGGCAACAGATGATGCTATAAGAGCGATAATGTCAGGGTCATTCTCAGAGTCCCAAGAAAGACAGGTTGATATTACTTGAACGTCTATTCCTTTAAGACTTTTAGGGAATAAAGGCCTAAGAGTTCTGTCTATTAGTCTAGAAGTTATTATTGCCATATCCGAAGGCTTTCCCTCTCTTTTAACATACCTTGAACCTCTTATTTTTCCGGCCGCATAAAACTTCTCTTCATAGTCAACTGTTAAAGGAAAAAAATCAAAGCCCTCCTTAACCTCACTCGACATTGATGCAGTGGCCAAAACAACAGTATCTCCATAACGTACAAAAACACTTCCATTAGCTTGTTCTGCTATATTATCGGGTTTAATTATTAATTCTTTTTCCAGTAAATTTATTTTATATTCATTCATATTTTTATTTAATCAAAAATCTTTTAGGTTTTTTTCCCAGGTCTATAAATTCATCAGCAGATTCAATAAGTAAATGAGACGATGATTTTTTAAATGATATTAATTCAACTCTTTTCCCTTGATTTTTAAGATATTCTACGAGAGGAATAAAGTCTCCGTCTCCAGATACTAATATTAATGTATCTAGAGTAGGTGCTATTCTTATTGCATCAACGGTAATACCAACGTCCCAGTCTCCTTTTTTCTGACCGCCATAAAATTCTTGAAGGTCTTTAGCTCTTGTTTCTATGCCCAGTTTTACTAAAGCCTCAAAGAAAGATTTTTCTTCTCCTCCTTTTGTTTTTATAACATAGGCAAAAGCTCTAATAAGGTTTCTGTCTGCTACGGCAACTTTTAATATTTCACTAAAATTAACCTTTGATTTGTAAAGGTTTTTTGCTGAATGATAGAGGTTTTGAACATCTATTAAGACTGCTACCCTCTGACCAAAATGCTTACTATTCATATTATAAAGAAATTTTATTTTTTCTTAAGACCTATTTTTTTAACAATACTAGAATATCTTTTTTGGTCCTCTTCTTTTAAAATAGCAAGTAGTTTTTTTCTTTTTACAACCATTTTTAATAGACCTCTTCTGGAGTGAATATCTTTAGTATTCTTTTTTAAATGCAAAAGCAATCTTTTAATTTCTTCTGTTAGGATTGCAATTTGAACTTCAGGAGACCCGGTATCTTTATCGTGAAGTTTGTAATCTTTAATTAATTTTTGTTTTTCTTCAGTTGTTAACATATTTTTATTTTATTTTTTTCGACCTTATCTTGTGCCCCGTGAGGGACTTGAACCCCCGACCTTACGGTTAAGAGCCGCCTGCTCTACCACTGAGCTAACGGGGCTTTATTTAATAATAAATATTTTAAACTAACTAATTAAAATTATTCTTTCAAGTTCTGATGAAAACATTGTATATGATATTGATCTAATTTATCGTTAGAATATCCATAATCATCATTAAAACATATACTCCTAATATACATTATTTTAAATAAAAATAAAGAGTTATTTTTTACGGTACCACGACTATTGGTGTGGATATTAAAAACCCCCTAATTTATTGTTATCTTTATTTAAGAATATAATTTATTTGACTTGACCACCATTACCAGAACGCTCAGGCTCGTTAGAGCTATTTGGATTATAGTATTGGCGGACACATCTGACTCGAAAGGAATATAATTTATTATCAGAACGATCTTTGCCATTATCAAAATATATACCCCATGCATTATCATTGTCATCTTCAGTAGATGACCAATAGATAGAATCTTCTGAGCTTGTAAAATTATCTATATTGCTTTGATTTTCAAAAAGAGTATTTAATTCAGTTCTAGCAGGTAGATACCAATTATCGTATTCACCAACACTATAAGTGTCACATACACTTGCTGCTATGGGACGAGTAGCACAGTTGCTTAGAATGGTGGATGTATTTGTGATTCCATCTGTGTCTGATGTTGTTCCGGTTGTAGTGCCATAGCAACTCCATTGGTATGTGGTTCCAGAGTTATGATCAGCTGATACAGCTATGAGAGTGTATCCAGATTCTTGACT
>CAYVNL010000086.1:0-6765 GCA_964452925.1 uncultured Candidatus Saccharibacteria bacterium | reverse complement strand
TAATAAAAAAAAGATAATTATGAAAATTTTATTTACCGGTGGTGGTACTGGAGGTCATATTTTTCCTATTGTTGCCATTGCTGAAAATATAAAAAAGATAAACCCAGATTCAAAAATTAGATTCATAGGGCCAAAAGATGATATTGGTTTAAATACTTTTAGGCAGTACAATATAAAAACAAAAATGATAATAAGTGGTAAGATTAGAAGATATTTTGGATTTATTCCTGTCTTCCATAATTTTATTGATATTTTTTTTAAAATTCCTATTGGTATTATTCAATCTTTTTTATATATATTCTTTTTTTCACCTGATTTAATGTTTAGTAAGGGTGGATATGGCTCTGTTCCTTCAATGATAGCTGCAAGAATTCTTAAAGTTCCTATTTTTATACATGAATCTGACATAGCTCCAGGAATTACTAATAGAAGATCATCTAATGTTGCGCTTGAAATATTTACTTCTTTTCCTGAAACAGAGTTTTTTCCTAAAGAAAAAATGATATTAGTTGGTAACCCTATAAGAGAGGTTCTTTTAAAAGAACCTTTAAAAGCGGATGGTATTTTCGAAAACCTAGAAAAAGATAGGCCCATAATCCTGATAATGGGGGGCTCTCAAGGAAGCTCAAGAATTAATGACATCATACTAGAGTCACTACCAATGATTCTTTCTAGATTTCAAGTTATTCATCAATGTGGTCAAAATAACTATAAAAAGGTTTTATCAGAATCTAATTTCTTTGTTTCAGAAAAATTAAAAAAATCATATCATCTTTTTCCTTTTTTAACTGGAGAGCAATTACAATCTGCATACAAAATATCTGACCTTATTGTCAGTAGAGCTGGTTCAGGAAGTATATTTGAAATAGCCGCATTTAAAAAACCTAGTATATTAATTCCGTTATCTGAGTCTGCTCAAAATCATCAGTTCAAAAATGCTCATAATTACTCTAAATTTGGTTGTGCTATTGTTATAGAAGAACAAAACCTTACGTCTCATTTCTTTTATGAAAAAATTGTTAGTATTATTGATAATGAAAATTTAAAAGAAAGTATGAAAAATTCTGCTGAAATATTCTCTAGACCTCGTTCAGCTAAAATAATCGCAGAATATATTGTTGAATTTTTAAATCAAAAATGATTCCTCAAATTAAAACAAAAAATCTAGAACTTTTAACTCAGGGTGATATAAGGGTTAGAATAGCCCCCTCTCCAACGGGAAACCTTCACATAGGAACAGCTAGAACCGCTCTTTTTAATTTTCTTTATGCAAGAAAAAATAAAGGTTCTTTTGTTTTAAGAATAGAAGACACTGACAAAGAAAGATCAACTCAATCTTTTGAAAAAGATATCTTTGAAGGGTTAAGGTGGTTAGGGTTAGACTGGGACGAAGGACCAGTATATCCACAAAGAAATAGCGATAAATATTTTGGTGAATATTCTCCATATCGTCAAAGTGAAAGAATAAATAAATATCAAGTATATATAAAAAAATTACTTGAAGAAGATAAGGCTTATCATTGCTTTTGCTCAGAAAAAGAACTTACAGATCAAAAGCAATACCAAATGGCAACTGGAAGGCCTCCTATATATAACGGTGCTTGTTCAAAAATATCAAAAAAAGAATGTAAGGAAATGATTTCAAAAGGAAAAAAATCTGTTATAAGGTTTAGAAATCCAATAAAAAAAATTAAATTTAAAGATTTAATAAGAGGCGATATAGAGTTTAATTCAGAAACAATAGGGGATATAGTCATTGCCAAAGATGAAAAAACACCACTATATAATTTAGCCGTAGTTTTAGATGACTTTGAAATGAATATAACCCATGTTATAAGAGGTGAAGACCATATATCAAATACACCTAAGCAAATACTAATAGCAGAAGCGCTAAAAATAACCCCCCCTAAATTTGCTCATCTTCCATTGGTTTTGGGTAGTGATAAAAGCAAACTAAGCAAAAGACATGGAGCTGTTTCTTTATCTGAATATAAAGAATTAGGATATCTCCCAGAAGCAATGATAAATTTCATGGTATTTTTAGGTTGGAATCCCGGATCTGAAAGAGAAATATATTCAATTTCTTCTTTAGTGAAAGATTTTTCTATTGAAAAGATACAAAAATCTGGTGCAATGTTCAATATAAAAAAACTTGATTTTATAAATTCATTTTATATAAAACAAAAAAATATTGAATCACTAACAGAGTTATGCATACCTTATATGATTAAAGATCGTCTAATATATCAATCAAATGAAAACTTTAAAGAATATAAAAGAAAAGAAGATGATAAAGATGTTTCCTTAGAAGAAATTCAAAGAATAGTTTTAATTCATCAAGATAGGATAAAAAAATTATCTGAAATATCAGAACTAACAGAATATTTTTTTAAAAAAATAGAATATGATGAGGATCTGTTAATTTGGAAAAATTCAACAAAAAACAAAACAATAAAAAATCTTGACAATATAGAAAATATATTGCATAAAATAGATATCGAATCATGGAACAAGGAAAACATTGAATTGACTGTAATGACAGAGGCAGAAAAAACCGGAGACAGGGGATCCATTCTTTGGCCTTTAAGAGTTGCTCTGACTGGGAAAAAAGCATCCGCAGGACCAATAGAAGTTGCTGAAATACTAGGAAAAGAAGAAACAATTAAAAGAATTAAAAATGCTAAAAATTTATAGTATAAAAAAGTTGTTAATATTTTTTCTTGTTCTCATCTTAATAGGTCCATTGTTTGTTTTTAGTGAAACAGAGCAAAATAGCTCAGAACTACCCATAACAACCCCAGAAGAAGTTTTTATTGAAGATATTGATGATTCCTGGAATGAAGCAATGAGTATATGGAGTAAAAGTTATCACTTCATAAGTTCTTTTTGGAAAAAAGAAATAGATTGGAGAGTTAAACCACACATAGATAATTCTATAAACTATATTAAAGGATGGGTTGATTATGGGATTGATAAGATTAGATCGTTTATAAATGGACAGATAGATAAGGTAAAACTAAAAACCCAAGAAAGAATAAAAAAAACAACAACAGAGATTCAAGACTCTATACTAGAAACTATTAATATAGAATAAAAGGGTATTGACAAGGCTAATTAGCCCTGTTATATTTATATTGTATACTTCGTATAATGATACTTTATCGAAGTTTAGTATATGGAAAAAGAAGAAAAAAACATTAAAGATTATATTAGGCCATTTATCGAATACTTAGATCTTGAAAAAGGTTTAAGCAATAAATCACAGGAAACCTATTCCCGTCTTTTAGATTCTTTTATTAATTGGTTGAAAAAAAATAATTTAGAAAAAATAAAACCAAAAGAATTAAATGAAGATCATATATGGAATTACAGAGTTTATCTATCAAGAAAAATTAATTATAAAAATAAAGAACCAATAAAAAGAAGCAGTCAAAATTATCACTTAATAGCACTAAGGGCTCTTTTAAAATTTTTTACCGATCGAAATATAGAATCTTTTCCACCCGAAAAAATAAAATTAGCTAAAATAAATATTAGTGAAAAAAGTGTTAAGTTTTTAACTTTAGATCAAGTAAAAATTCTTTTGTCTGCTCCAAACATAAAAAATGTTTCTGGACTAAGAGATCGTGCGATACTTGAATTATTGTTTTCTACAGGATTAAGAATAGCCGAGCTTGTATCTATAAATAGAGATCAGATTAAAATAAAAGAAAAAAATAAAGACCTAGAGATAGTTATTACTGGCAAAGGAAACCGTCCCAGGCCTGTTTATATCTCTCCTAGGGCCCTTAAATATCTAAAAGACTATATTGATACCCGAGAAGACAAAGAAAAAGCCCTTTTCATTAATTATAAGGGTCCTAAAAAATCTGATAAAAGGTTGTCTATAAGGTCTATAGAGGGTCTAGTTAAAAAATATGCTATGTTGTCTGGGCTACCGTCATTCACCGTTCCTCATACGTTAAGACATTCTTTTGCTACAAATCTATTGTCTCAAGGCGTTGACTTAAGAGAAATTCAAGAGTTTCTGGGCCATAAAAGTATAGGAACAACTCAAATATATGCATCTGTAACAAGTAAAAGATTACGAGATATTCATAGAAAATTTCATGCAAAAAATTTAGATTAAAATTATCTACCAAACCTTTTTTCCTATTCTTAAAATCGTTCAATGTATTTTCTAGCTCTTTTTCTGTAAATTCAGGCCAATATTTACCTGAAAAATAAAGTTCTGAATAAACAGATTGCGATATAAAAAAATTAGATATTCTTTTTTCTTTTCCTGTCCTTATTATTAAGTCAATATCAGAAACAGATAATTTTTTATCTATTAAAAATTCATCAATTTCTTTGTTTGGTGTTTTTTCCTTAATTATCTCTTTCCCCTACTATTTTTATTTTAAAATTATCAAAAATAATTTTATTTTTTCAATATAAAATCTTTCAATTAGACTCATTAAATAAGAAACTTCTTTTTCTTTTCTGTTCCAATTTTCGGTAGAGAAAGCAAAAAACGTTATTGTTCCTATCCCCCTCTCTTTTGGATAGATTGCTATCTTTTGAATAACCTCCATAACCTTAGAGTGACCATCAATAGAGGACAGTCCCCTTTCTTTAGCTCACCTTCTATTACAATCAGGTATAATTCCTATATGTATCTTATTTTTCATTAATTATTGGGTATTCAATCTCTAGATGGTTTGGCTGATTTAATTTTCCAATTATATAACCAATAGAAAAAGAAAGTGACATTGAAAGAAATATAGCTAAAAAAATTAATATTTCTTTAAGATTCTCTTTGACAAAAAAGATAATTTTTGATATCATGTTTCTATAAATATTAAATATGGCAACAACAAAAGCGGCAGGAACAACTAGGTTAGGTAGAGATTCTAGACCTAAATATTTAGGGGTAAAGCTTTATGACGGTCAAAAAGCAAAGGCTGGTTCAATTATTATAAGGCAAAGGGGTTCTAGATTCTTAGCCGGTAAAAATGTCGGAAAAGGCAATGACGACACTCTTTTTGCATTAAAGGAAGGGTTAGTTAGATTTTCAACTTCTAGAAAAACTGGTTTCGACGGTAAAAAAAGAAAAGTAAAAATTGTAAATATAGATATCTTGAAAAAAACAACTACAAAATAGTTGTTTTTTATTTTTCTTCAACCACAACAACCTTAACACTGCCTTCTAGATTATGATCAAAAGATATTTTTACTTGAAATTCACCTAACTTTTTTATAGGATCTTCGAGCTTTATTTGATTCTTATCTATCTTAAATCCTTCATCTAACAAGGATTCTTTTATTTTTTGGCTCGTTATAGATTGAAATAATTGTCCCTTATCCCCTACCTTAACAGAAAAAACAAGCTCTAATCCGTCTATTTTTCCAACGATTAACTGTGTTTCTTTTAAGGCTTGTTCTTGGTTTTTTTCTGATAACTCTAATTGAATCTCTAACCATTTCAATGATTCTTTATTTGCAACAATAGCTAGTTTATTAGGAATAAGATAATTTTTTGCATAACCATCTTTTACATTTTTTACTTCAAATTTCTTAGAGATACCGTCTACATCTTTAGTGAAAATAACTTTCATATTTTTGTTTTGCCAAAAGGCTTTTTATATTATTTCTTTAATAAGTTCGATTGCTTTTTGGGTTTGTAAATCAAAATCATCTATTTCAATATCAGGAATAAGACCTTTTCCTGTTATATTTTTTTCGCTTGGAGTTAACCATTGGGCAACAGTTATTTTTATAGAAGAACCATCGCTTAATCTTCTTAATCTTTGTATAGACCCTTTACCAAAGGATGTTTGGCCAACAATTTTTATCGACCTATTATCCCTTAATGCTCCTGCCAAGATTTCAGATGCTGATGCTGATCCTTTATTCATTAAAATAATTATTGGATATTCTGAAAGCCTGCCAGTTCCATTTGTTGTTTCTGGATTTTGTCCTTTTGTTGAGCTTTCTATAACAAAAATTGATCCTTCTTCTAAAAATAAGCCACCTATTTCTTTTGACACATCTAAGTATCCTCCAGGATTATTTCTTAAATCAAGAACTATTCCTTTAACTGAACTTTTAATTATATCAAGTGCTATCTCTTTAAATTCTAAATAAGAATTTTTATTAAAATGATAAAGGTTTATCATTGCAATTTTATCATCTATAATATTCCAACTAATTGACGGTACTTGTATAGTATCTCTAGTAATAATAAATTCTTTCGGCTTTGATTCTATAGAAAAATCTCTAACTACATATAAGGTTACATCTGTTCCTTTTTCTCCCCTAATAAGATTAGCAGCTTCTTCGGAAGACATTCCTATAGTTTCGAATTCATTTATTTTTACAATACTATCTCCTGGAAGAATTCCAGCTTTTTCTGCTGGTGTTTCTTTTAGTGGAGAAACTACTTGTATCCACCTGTCTCCAGAAGTAATCTCTATGCCAATTCCATCAAATTTACCATCTGCATCATCAATAAATCTTTTTGTTTTTTCTGGATTAAAAAACGACGTATAGGGGTCTTTAAGAGACTCGACCATTCCTTGAATAGCACCATGTATCATTCTTTCTGTTTTATAATCATTCATATCAACAAAACTATCCTTCAGCATATAATACGCCTCGTTAACTAATTTAATATCTGCTTGATATGGATGATAATAAGACCTTATAATTTTAACTTCTCTTAAGAAATAACCGGAA
Source organism: uncultured Candidatus Saccharibacteria bacterium (assembly GCA_964452925.1). Classification (GTDB taxonomy): domain Bacteria; phylum Patescibacteriota; class Minisyncoccia; order Minisyncoccales; family CSSED10-335; genus CAYVNL01. Next base: position 48 of record CAYVNL010000086.1, on the reverse strand, counting down.
ATAAAGCCTGTAAAAATAAGGCTTAATAAAAATAATAAATATAATAAT
>CAYVNL010000085.1:0-3226 GCA_964452925.1 uncultured Candidatus Saccharibacteria bacterium | reverse complement strand
CCATGTAACCTCGGTGTCCCCCCTTTCCCACATTTCTCTTGAGGAAATCTTGTCGCCTATAAAGTTTGCCAGCTCTTTTATTATTTTTTTGTCTTTCATTATTAAATAATAAGAAACACAACAAGAAACATTATTAGGTAGAGCAATAAGACTATGAACACTTGAATGTTAGTTTAACTTTTCTAGCATTTTGGGTTATTCCTTTTGGTAACTTACTGTGTTTATTAAAGTATTCTTCTATCGCTCCATTGTCAACATAATATCTGGTTGACTCCTTGAGATACTTACTATCGGCCTTATCATTGGCAATAAACTTAGGCCCATAGGCTCTTGATATAGCCCTTATATTTTCTCCCACTATTCCCTTGAAGTTTGGCGAAATCTTTAACCCCTCTTCCAAAATATAATTGGCGGCCTCTTCAACAGCTTGATTAACTTTTTCTTGAAGTGTTAAGAGGTCGGCAAGGGCTTTCTCGGCCTCCGGCTTGAAAAGAAGTTCTTTGCCTTGTTTTTCTAGAGCGGTTAGATGTTTGGTGTCAATAACAAGTTTTGTCATTTGATTAAAAACTTTATTAAAACATATATCAGAAACCTCACCAGATGCCCCTAAAACGGCCCAAACCCCCAAAAAGGTATCCGACTACTGGTCTAGCCACCGGAAGTAATCACAACCATCACTAGAACCAAACTTGTTATTTTCGCAAACCTCAAATCTTTTACCGGCCTTTGAAGTTTTGTTTAAAACCTTTCCTCCGCACTTAGGACAATGTTTTTCTCCATTGGTGGTTGGTGCTTGAGTTGAGGATTGCTGAGTTGGTCTTGATTGGTTTGGAGTGTAGCCTCTTTCTTTCATTTCAGACAGTAACAGGTCAGCGTTAGTAAGAAGCATTTCCGGTCTAGGGCTTCGCAGGGTAACTAAAGCAGAATAGCCTTCAATATTGGCGGTGATAGTAATTGACGAGGCCGCTTCTGGCAGGCCCGCTTGAGGGTTTTTATCTTCCTCCATTTCCTCGACAAAATCGTTAATTTCTTTATCCATATCTTGCTCTTTCACGATTAACTATTTTTTGTAATGAAGTTAGTGATAAATGATACTTGATGATTAAGTCTTGGTAGCTTAGCCTGTCTTTGGGTTCTAGCTTACCACTTTTGATGAGGGGATAGTCTTCTGGTTTCTCTATCCCCTCTTTTTCACAGAAGATTTTTAGATTGCGTTCGGTTTTCTCTTCGTAACCCATTGTAGAGTAATAATAACATATATCCCCTTGGTTGTCAAGAGAATATTCCTTGGGCAATATCAGCCGGGTCAACTCGTTCCTCTTCGCTGATATTTTTAACCACCTTCTTAAAATATAGGTAACGCAACCAGTCGGAGTCCATAACAACGGTTTCATAATCAAGCCCTTGGGGTTTGGGAATATGAGTTTTGCCCTCCTTTACGGCCTTACTGGACACCTTAGCAATATCTTTAACCCTGGCCAAATCTCCCTTTTTCATTGCTTCTCTTTGGAGAATAAACCGTTTAAATGCGGGCGTATAAGAAACTTTTTCGTAATAATCGTTCCACTCGTTGATTACTTCTTGCTTTTCATCTTCTGGTAGCCCCTGAAAGTCAATAATCGGCTTAACGATGTTTTTTCTTAGGCTTCCGTCTGGATTGGCCAGGTTGTCGGCCATCTCGTATTTTTTCACCTCCTCAATAGCTCTTTCTAGTTTTTTTCTAGTTTCTGTTTTCATTTGTTCACCTCCTTTAATCTTCTAATAACTTTTTGCCAAAACACCTAGACCACAAGGCTCGTTCTTTACTATATCTCCTATCGGGACAAGGAGGAATATTATCTGGCTCCCAGTATGGGTTGATACTGCTGATAGAGTTAATCATCAGGGTATATTTGCCAACCTGGACAAAGTTTTGCCCCTTCTCCATTGCGGAGAGAATGGCGTTTCTCGTTTCTAGGCTGATAAAAATATCCTCTTCTTTAATTCTTTTAATGACAAATCTTTCCCGCCACTTACTTGGGATTGATAAAGGTGATTTTTGACCTGTTTTCTCTTGTTTCACTGACAATTCTCACCCCCTTGTAGTAAAGCGTTACAAATGAAGTAATTTTGTTGGCCCAAAACTCGCTTTTGGTGGCGAGGTCGATTAGTTCTCGCACCTTATCCGGCCCGCCGAACTTGTTAATCGCCAGTTGACAATAATGACGGTTCTTTTTAACTGTTTCGTCTAAGACGGGTAAATTAAAACACTTTTTGAAATAATCAATAAGCGAATTTATATCAGGATTACCATAAGAAATCTTTTTAAGAGAAGTATTTTTCTTACCACTTCCAGTATTATCTTTAGATAATATATGTGTATCCTTAATATGGGTATCCTTTATCTGTTGTTTTTCTACAGGTGGTTTTGTAGTTTTTATGTAGGTGGTGTCCACCTGTTGTTTTTCTACAGGTGGTTCTTTCCATTCGCTTTTATCTAACAAAAGATAAACATTGTAAGCCCATTTCCCCTTTTTACTTCTTATCTTATTTTTTCTTATTATATTCCAATCGATAAGATTGCCAATCTTATCCATAACTGTCCTTTCGTTTATTCCAAGCTCTTCTGCTATTAGCTTTTGTGAGGGGAAACATTTTTGTTCTTTATCAGCGTGTCGACAAAGTGATAGATATACCATTGAGGCGGTCGTTCCGAGGTGTTTGGCGTAGCCGTTCAAATATGTATTATCAACGATAAAAAACCCCTTATCTCTAAAATCCCTAACCTTAAAACCACGAACTTCAAGCATAATATCTACATAATATTAAAATTAAAATGTTTTGTCAACCCCCTAAACAAACCGAGCCACCCATTAAATGAGTGGCCCGATAAGTGGTTGTTAGACCGGCCAAAGTAGCCATTAAACCAAGCCACCGATTAAAAGAGCGGGGTTTGGTTTTTCTTGAGCAGGGGTCATAAACCAAGATAATCACAGGTTGTTAAAAAAGTCAAGTTACCGTGTTAAATATTGCTAATATCGATAGCGTGTTTTAGACCCTTGTCTTGATATATTCTTATCACCTTCTCCCAAATATAATTGGGTAAGTGGGCTACACTATCAAAGTAAAAGAGGTTGTCTTCTACAATCACCTTTGCCCCTAGTCCTCTGTTATTTTCTACCCAGTTGTTTTTTATTCTCCAATTATCGTTTATTTTTATTGATATGTTCACTGATTATCACCTCCT
>CAYVNL010000084.1:0-2381 GCA_964452925.1 uncultured Candidatus Saccharibacteria bacterium | reverse complement strand
CTGTCTCTGTTGGTGCTTCTGTCTCTGTTGGTGCTTCTGTCTCTGTTGGTGCTTCTGTCTCTGTTGGTTTTTTAGATTTATTATGTTTTGGTTTTTTAGGTTCGTTTATAATATTTTCCTGAACAAAAATATTATGAACAGAATCAGAAACCTTAACACCTTTACTTATCCAATGTTTAACTTTATCTGCATCAACCATCCTCTCTTTCGTTATTGGATTATAAAAACCAACTTCATCAACAAACCTTCCACCAGCTGGAGGATTTTTTTTGTCTGTAACAACAATCTTATAAGCTGGCTGTTTTTTCTTTCCTATTCGAAACAATCTAATAATAAGCATTTTTTATTTATTTTTATTTAATAATTTCCAACCCTTTTTTTCTAGAGCTTTCTTCGCTGCATTTTCTTCTGCTTCATGCTTAGAAAAACCCTGACCTTGAGATATTTTTTTACTATTTATCATAACTTCTACAGTAAAAATTTTTCTGTGGTCTGGACCAGATTCTTTAACTATTTTATAAACTGGAGTTGATTTTTCTATACTTTGTGATTCTTCTTGGAGCCTAGACTTTGAATCTTTGTATAGTTCAAGCTCAATAATCTCTGGAAGTTTAACGATTAAGTTATTTCTAATGAATTCTTTACATAAATCATAGCCTCCGTCAAGGTATATTGCCCCCACAAGGGCTTCAAAAGTATCTGCCATGATTGATTGCTTCGCTCTTCCAGTTTCACTTGATTCTCCCTTGGAAAGCATTATAAAGTCATTAAATCCTAGTTCTTCTGATGTTTGTGAAAGAATTTTAGTATTGACTAAAGAGGCTCTCCAGCTAGTTAATTCTCCTTCGTTATTGTTTGGATATTCCCTGTAAAGATATTCCGTAATGACCAACTCAAGAACTGCATCACCTAAAAACTCCATTCTTTCATTGTGATTTAAGCTAAAATCGCTACTTTCATTAAGATATGATCGATGACAAAACGCTTGTATCAGTAATTCTTTATTCTTGAAAGTAATATTTATTTTTTTTTCTAAAATTGAAAAGTTCTTCATATTATTCATTTACTGTTTTTTCTTTTATTTCTTTAAATATTGTTCCTAGTACTCCGTTAATAAACCTTCCCGAACTCTCCCCGCCAAAACTCTTGGCAAGCTCTATTGATTCATTTATTGCAACCTTTGAAGGAACCTCGTCCTTCTTTCCAAATAATAGCTCAAAAAGACCGATCCTTAATATATTTCTATCAACCATCGCAATTTGATCTAATGGCCATTCTGGGGCCGCTACCTCTATTATGTTATCTAATTCACTCATTTTATTTACTACGCCATTAATTATTTCCCAAATAAAACCTTCTTCTTTTATATCAAAACCGAAATCAATTATATTTCTTTCTGTTATTTTTTTTAGATCATTTTTTTTACTGAAAAAATCCCACTCATAAAGGGATTGTAGTGCTATTGATCGAGATAAGTGTCTAGAAGCCATATTGAGAAAGCTTTATTATTTTTTAGACATTTTTTCCATACTTAAATCTTTACCACCCTGAGATTCTATTTCTTTTTGCTTCATCTTTTTTTCTCTTTTGTCAAGCTTCTTAAAAACATTAACAACTTCTTTTCCTTTATAGTAACCGCAATTACTACAAAGAGCGTGAGGTATTACGTTCTTACCACACTTAGAACAAATAGAAATAGATGGCTTCTTTAAGAATAAATGCATTCTTCTTTTATTTCTTCTAGATTTTGTATGACGTTTTTTTGGTACTGCCATGTTTTTTCTCTAAATAATAAAATTTAACAACGTAATATTAGCATACAAGAGAATTTTTTACAATATAAAAATCTAAACCTTAAATGATTTTCTATGAATTTTCGAGTATCCATTTTTCTTTATAGCAAGTATATGTTTTTTTGTTCCATAACCCTTGTTTTGATCTAAGAAATATTCTGGATATTTATTTGATATTTTTATTAATAGCCTATCCCTATATACCTTTGCAACAATTCCAGCAACCTTACAACTAATTATTTTTTCATCTCCCTTGATAATAAATTTCTCATTAATTCCGGTATCTAAAAGAAAGTTTCCATCTATAAGAATAAAGTCTGGTTTAATGTTTAGTTTTTGAAGGTTTATTATAGACTTTTTCATTGCTAATTTAGTAGCATTCAATATATTTAATTTATCAATTTTTTTTTCTGAAACAACACCTATTCCCCAATTTATCTCAGGCCTTAAAGAAAATTCATTAAAAAGATATTCTCTTTTTTTGGCACTTATTTTTTTAGAATCTTTAAAAGTTTTATTTTTGAAAAAATTAAAACTAGATATATGTACGGTAGCAGCAACAACAGGTCCAGCTAAAGAACCTCTACC
>CAYVNL010000083.1:0-5804 GCA_964452925.1 uncultured Candidatus Saccharibacteria bacterium | reverse complement strand
TTCTGACTGCCAGCCAGACGCTCTAGCCAATTGAGCTACGGGCCCATTTCAATTAATTAAAGATAACACTATTTAAGATAGATTTCAATTTAAAACTATCCTTCTTTTGTTTTTATCTATAAATTCAAAATTTAAAATAATTGAATTCTTAGGTATTATTTTTTCTATATTTTCGCTCCATTCAATAACAATTATATTGTTTTTATCTGAAATTATATCTTTAAATCCTAACCTTAAAATCTCTTTTGGTTTTTTTATTCTATAACAATCAAAATGATAAAGATTTCCGTGTATTGATTTATATATCTTAAATATTACAAATGTTGGACTATTAACTTCTTCTTTGATTCCTAGTCCTCTAGCAAGACCCTTAACGAAGGTTGTCTTGCCTCCCCCAATTTCTCCTTTAAGAGCTATTATTATAGGTTTTTTATTTTTTAATATTTTTTTTGAAAAAATAAATCCTTCTTTTTCTGTATCTATACTCGATTTAGTTGTAACATTCATTTGACTCATGGTTATTTTTAAGATAAATTTATCTTATAACATAATAAATCTTTATGAACCAAACGTCAAAGAACAATACTAGCGAAATATCCATATCAAAAGAAAAGTTTATAGAATTAAGCGAAAAGATAAATTCTATACCGAAAATAAAAGAGTCTCTGATTGAAATAGAAAGCATGAATATTTCTGAAATAATTAATATTATTATATTTTCTGGTGTTGTTTTTAGTTTTTCAGATATACACATAGAACCAGAAAAAGAAACTGTTAAGCTAAGAGCTCGAATTGACGGAGTCCTTCAAGAGATAGTTAGCTTTAATAGTAAGTCTGGTGCATCTATCGTTTCTAGAATAAAACTTTTGTCTAATATAAAGCTTAATGTAACCGAATCATCTCAAGATGGAAGGTTTAGTTTTAAAATAAAAGATGACTTAATTGAAATAAGAACATCTTCTATTCCTTCTGAATATGGTGAATCTATTGTTTTAAGAGTTTTGAATCCTAAAAAACTCGTAGAAATAAAAGATCTAGGACTAAGAAAAGATCTTGTTTCCGTAGTTGAAGAAGAGATAAAAAAACCGAATGGAATGATAATTGTTACTGGGCCAACGGGGTCTGGTAAAACAACTACGCTTTATGCGATTATAAAGAAAATTAAAAACCCTGAGATAAAAATAATAACTATAGAAGACCCTGTTGAATATCACCTAGATGGAATATCTCAAACCGAGGTTCATGAAGACAAAGGATATAATTTTTCAAGTGGCCTAAGATCTATAGTAAGACAAGACCCTGATGTAATACTAGTAGGAGAGATTAGAGATGAAGAAACTGCTCAAGTTGCAATTCAGTCGGCTCTAACTGGGCACCTTGTCTTAACAACGCTTCATACAAACGATGCAGCCGGAGCCATTGCTAGACTTCATTCTCTTGGAGAGAAATCACACAACATAGCTCCTGGCGTAAACATTGTTATAGCCCAAAGATTAATAAGAAGGGTTTGTCCTTATTGTTTTAAAAAAGAAAAAGTATCAATTAATGAGTACGAAAAAATAGATAAAGCATTAAAAAGTTTACCTGAAGGCCTGATCTCTTATTCTAAAGAATCAGAAATATCTAAAGCTTGTGGTTGTGAAAAATGCAACAATACTGGATATAAAGGAAGAGTTGGAATTTTTGAGATTTTAAAAGTAAATTCCGTCATGGAAAAAACTATACTTACTTCAAATTCTTCTTATGACATAAAAGAAAAAGCAATAGAAAGTGGTATGACGACAATATATCAAGATGGAATGATTAAAGTTTTATCCCAAGAAACAACAATAGAGGAAATAGAAAGAGTTTCTTTTGAAAAATAAAAGCCTCAGAGCTGGGGTCCCTTAATAACTAAGGTTTCTTAATACTCAAAGCTTTTAGTTTTTTTCTGAGGAATAGTTTAGCCGAAACCAAACTATCCAGAACTGAGAAAAATCCTAAAGGGTCCCCGGCTCTAAGGCCTGCCCAACTAGTATAAAGATTATGAATAATTTGTCAAGAGTAAAAGAAGAAAAAATAATAGACAATAATTTGCGTCCAGAAAAATGGGATGACTACATTGGTCAGGAAAGAATTAAGAAAAATATTAAAATTATAGTTGGTGCAGCAAAAAAAAGAAAGGACCCTTCCTGTGAACACATGCTTTTATTTGGAGGATCTGGTCTTGGAAAAACAACTCTTGCTTATTTGATCTCCAAAGAGATGGATACTCAAATAAAAGTAACTTCTGGTTCGGCAATAGAAAGACCCGGTGATCTAGCGGCAATACTAACAAATCTTTCAGAAGGAGACATTCTTTTTATAGACGAAATACATAGGTTGAATCGCTTGTGTGAAGAATATATATATCCAGCAATGGAAGACTTTAAGCTAGACGTGGTGATTGGAAAGGGTCCAATGGCCAGAAGTGTTGAGCTAAAATTATCTCCTTTTACTCTAATAGGGGCAACAACTAGACCGGCATCAATTTCAGCTCCTTTGAGAAATAGATTTGGAGCTATCTTTAGGCTAGATTTCTATAAAAAACAAGAAATAGAAAAAATAATACAAAGATCTGCTCATATAATGAATATTAAGATAAAAAAAGACGCAATTAGCGCTATTGCTGATAGGTCAAGATTCACTCCAAGGGTTGCTAATAGAATCCTTAAAAGGGTTAGAGATTTTGCAGAAATTAATAACGAAAATTTAGTTTCCAGTGATTTTGTAAATAAATCTTTAGATTTTTTAGGCATAGATTCTTTAGGTTTAGAGTCTGGAGATAAAAAAATACTTGAAACTATTATTAAAAAATTTAAAGGCGGTCCTGTAGGGTTAAAGGCTTTATCTTCTTTTTCTGGAGAAGAAGAAGATACAATTCTTGACATATATGAGCCATATTTAATGCAGCTAGGTTTAATTGAGAGGGGTCCTCGCGGTAGAGTTGCAACCAAAAAGTCATATATTCATTTAGATCTATAATGAAAATTTTTACGGTTTTTTTGTTTTTATTTTTTTCTTTCTCTATATCAGATGCAAGATTAATTATAACCGAAGTTCAAACTAGAGGAGAGTCTCCAGAGAACTCATACGTTAAAATATTTAATAGTTCCTCGCAACCTATAAACGTTTCTGGCTTTAAGATAAAAAAAAGATCTTCTACTGGAAAAGAATATTCATTAAAAACCATCCCTAAGAACACTTTCGTTAGCTCAAAGAGTTATCTCGTCTGGGCTAATTCAAGGAATGGTTTTAACTTATTAATCTCTGCTGACATACACAGCACCGCAACAATATCTTCAAGTAATAGCGTTGCCTTATATTCAAAAGAAGGTATAATTATAGACTCTTTAGCTTGGGGCGAAGGAGAATACCAGTTTTCGATGGGCTCTGTTTTTCCTGAAAACCCTCAAAAGGGAGAGGTTATTAAAAGACACTTTCTAGAAGATGAATATCAAAACAAAAAAGACAATAGTTTAGACTTTTATATATGCCCAGAAAGAAAAACAAAGGATAATTTAGAAACAAATAAATCTTTAATAGAAACCAAAAAATATGAAAATTTTCCCTTTAAAACTCTTATTTTGGTATCTATAATTTTATCTATTATAATTTATATAATTAAAAAAAATGTTAAAAAAACCAAAGAAGCCGATGCAAAAAAAAGGTCTTTGTTTTTTTCTAAAATAGGAAAAACAATATCTCTTTCTGTTAAAGAAAAAGGTGGTGATATTAACTCAAATCCATCTTTGAGGGCTTTAGTAGAAAAGGCTAAAAAATACAACATGCCCAAAGATAATATAGAGAAAGCAATAAAAAGGGGCCTTGGAGATATTAAAGGACTAAATCAGTTAGAAAGTTTTGTTTTTGGAGCTTATGGCCCTGGAAACATCGCTATTATGGCAGAAGGAATAACTGACAACAAGAATAGAAGTATTGCTGATTTTAGATTAATTGTTAACAAGTATAATGGCAAACCTGCAGACATCGGTTCTGTTAAATGGCTTTTTTCTCACAAGCAAATAATAAAAATAGATAAAAAACTAGAATCCGAAAAAGCTTACCTATCTTTAATTGATTTAGGCGCAGAAGACGTGATTGAAGGTGAAGGTTTTACGGAAATAAAAATATCTCCTGAAAAAACAGAAAAAATTATTGATTATTTATCTTCTAATTCAATTGATTTTGAATCATTTCTTAAATGGGTCCCCATTAATACAGTTAAAGTCAGTAAAGCTGAGCTAGGTATTATTGAAAAAATTATAAACGAACTAGATGATAGCGAAGACGTTCAGTCAGTTTATCATAATGCTGAAATTAATATATAATACTCTATGAAGCAAGGAATTGTTATAGGAATTGACCCTGGAACCGCAACTACTGGATATGGCATTATAGAAGTTAAAAATAAAAATCAGCTTTGTTTAGACTATGGAGTTATTGAGACATCACCAAAACTAAAAGCGGAATATCGTTTAAAAAAAATAAACGATGATTTTTATCTTTTAATTAAGAAATACAAGCCAATTGCTATAGCTATAGAGAGTATCTTTTTTTTCAAAAACAGAAAAACAATAATACCTGTAAGTCAAGCCAAAGGAGTGATCTTAAATATTGCAGCTCAAAACGGAATTCCTATCTATGAATACACTCCATTGCAAGCAAAATCAGCAACTGTTGGTTATGGAAGAGCAGAAAAAAAACAAGTTCAAGAAATGGTTAAAATAATTCTTGAACTCAAAGAAATACCTAGACCAGATGATGCCTCAGATGCCTTGGCTATAGCTATATGTCATCTATCACATCAAAACTATTTAACCTAGTTTAATAAACTTTCTTTTCCCAACACTTAAAACCATTCCTTTTTCGGGTCTTATTATTTTTTTCCATTCAACTTCTTTTTTTCCATTCAGTTTAAACCCTTTCTGATCTATGATTCTTCTCGCTTCTCCTTTCGATTTAGCTAGGCCTGTTAAAACTAATAGGTCTATTATTTTTATTTCTTTTTCTTTTATTTTAACCTCTTTTATTTCTGACGGTATTTCTTTTTTTTGAAATACTTTCTTAAATTCATTTTGAGCCTTAATAGCCTCTTTTCCTCCATAGAAAATTTTAACTATTTCAAAAGAAAGCTTTTCTTTAGAATCTTTTGGATTTTCAGATTTCATTATTTCTTTAATTTCGTCTAGCGGAAGATTTGTATTGTTAATAAATAAAAGTTCTGTCATTTCATCGTTTTGAGACATAATTTCTCCATACATTTGAGTTGCAGTTCCTCCAAGAAAAACTCCTACCCCTTTACTCTTAGACATCATTTCTCCTGTTTTAGGGTTCTCCATAAGAGTTAAAGTTATTATCTGTTTATCTTTTTGTTTATTTCTCTTTAAAAGGTCTCTACCTATTAGAGCATTGAATGTCTGGTCTGTACCACAAACCTCAACGTCAACATCCATTACAACAGAATCGTATCCTTGCATTAATGGATAAATAAATTCGTGAAGATAAATGGGTTTTTTTTCTTTTATTCTTTGCTGAAACATATCTCTTGCCATTAGCTGCTGAACAGTAAGATTGCTAGCTAAGTCAATAAAATCTTCCATTGTCATTTTTGATAGCCATTTATGGTTATATCTTATTGTTGGTGGGTTTTGTTTATTATTAAAGTCCATTAAAGGAGATATTAATTTTTTCCATTTTTTAATATTATCTAAAACTTCTTTTCTTGAAAGTTTTTTCCTTGCAGAGCTGTTTCCTGTAGGATCTCCTATACGAGCAGTAAAGTC
>CAYVNL010000082.1:0-14725 GCA_964452925.1 uncultured Candidatus Saccharibacteria bacterium | reverse complement strand
TCACCTAAAAATGGTTTTATTTTTTTATCGAAATATTCCTGTTGTGATTTATCTAGTCTCCCAGCTAAAACTAATTTTATGTTTGATTTTAAGGCTATCTTAATAACATTTTCTATTCCTTTATATTTATCTATTCGAGCACACCAAATAAAATGATCTTTCGGTTTTTCATTAAATTTAAAATCACTCATCCTTACTCCATTATATATTGTTTTAACAAAATTAATTTTAGCTCTAGAAAGTTTTCTATGTGAATCAGAAATAGCAATATAGTTATTTTTTTTAAATTTTTCTAAAATATATAGACGTGAGTCTTTCTCTTTTGAAGAATATAATGGATTATGTATTGTATGAACTGATGGTGTTTTAACTAGTTGAGGGAAATATGTTTCCCATAAATCAACATGTGTATGAATAATATCAAATTCCGTTGATCTTTTGTAAGCATTTGATAAATTCAATAAATTATATGTTTGATCTGTCCAAGAAATACCATCTTCTATTAAAGATTTTGGATGAGTTGCTTCCAGTTTACAAGAAACTTTTGAATCTCCAGAAGCAAAAAGAGTTACTTCGTGACCCATTTTCTTTAGTCCTTCACATAAATGAAATACTATCCACTCAGTTCCTCCATATTTTTTCGGTGGAATTGGAAACCATAAAGGTGCAACTTGAGCTATTTTTAATTTTTTCATTTAGATTTATTTTTAATTATAGATTCATAACCATCTATCATCTTCTCTAAACTAAACCTACTCTCTACGGACTGACGACACTTTTCTCTATCAATAGTTTCTATTTTATTTATAGCAGATATCATTTCTTTTACATTCCTTACAACAAAACCTGTCTTATTGTTTTCTATTATTTCTTTTACTGCTCCATTACTATAAGAGATAACCGGTGTACCGCAAGCCATAGCCTCTATCATCACCAATCCAAATGGCTCTTCCCATTTAATTGGAAAAAGAAAACCCTTTGAATTCTTTAAAAGATCTATTCTTTTTTTACCTGAAACCTCACCAATATATTTTATTTTCTTTCCATCAATTAATGGTTTTATTTCTTTTGAGAAATAAGGTTCTCTTTTTTTACCTCCAGCGATAATAAGATTATATTTTGTTTTTTTAATAGCTAGTATTGCATCTTTTGGATTCTTATGTTCTCCAAGAGCACTCATAAATAAAAAATCATTATCAGGGTTTTTATTGAATTTAAACTTATTTAACTCTACGCCATTATAAACTGTCGCTAAATAGTTTATATTGTTTTTTCTTTGATTATTTGAAACAGTTACAATGTTTGAATTTTTATATAGAGAAATTAAGTCTTCTAGCTCTTCAAATAGGGGTAAGTGCAAAACAGTGATTATCGGTGTTTTTATAAATTTAGACCAAGGTAAAAAAGAATATCCTCCTCTTGCATGATTTAATATTAAGCTAAAATCGTTGTCTTTTTTTATTATCCTATCTGCAACTAAAGAAAGATAAACCATCTCTAGTCTTAAAGATCTGGAAAGCTCAACTTTTTCAGGATTAAATTTTCTTTCAGATATGGTTTTATTAAAAATTCGTATAAATTCTGCTTTACCACTATAACTACCAGCACCAAACAAAACAACTTTGTGTCCTCTAGAAATTAATCCATTTATTGTTTGATCTATTATTCTTTCTGTACCTCCTTGACCTTTCGGAGGTATTTTTGTAAATGGTGGTGCTATTATAGCTATCTTTTTCATGTTATTTATTCCAGTATCTTTTATATATCCTAATATATTTTTTAGCAATTTTATTCCAAGTAAATTTTTGCTCAACTGTTTGCCTCGCTGCTTCGCCCATCTTTTTACGCATCTTTTCGTTGTCTAAAATCTTGTTGCAAGCTTCTGCTATCTGGGTACTATTTTTAGGTCTTATTAAAAACCCATTAAAACCATCTTTTACTGCCAGGGGAATACCACCCTTTCTTGTAGCAACTACTGGAGTTTTGCAACTCATAGCTTCTAGTATGACCAACCCCAACGGCTCATCCCAGACAGATGGAGCAACAAAAACATCTGCTCTATAATAAAACTCTCTAAGTTCTTCTTTTTTATCGTCTCCCATATAGCCAAGTAGATGAACGTTTTTCAAATCCCTTTTCACTATAATATCTTCGAAGATCTTTTTATCTGGACCATCTCCTATAATGTAGACATCTCCTTTAATATTTTTTGCTGCCTTAACAAGATAATAAACTCCTTTTTGTTCTGTTAGTTTTCCTGCAAATAAAACTATTTTTTTTCCTTTAAGATTATATTTTTTATTAATAATCTTTATTTTCTTGTCTAAGGGAAAGGCATCAACATGAGCCCCTCCAGGGATAATTCTTGTTTTATCTGAGAGCTCTCTATTGAAAACTCTAAGAAGCCACTCTTTTGTATCACCGCTAACCGAGATTATTTTTTTAGCTCTAATCAAGGGCTCTTGTGACGGTGCAACATATATCTTATTTTTTTCTGCAGTAGCAATACCTGTTCCATGAACAGTAACAATAAAATTAACCTTATATAAAAGCTTTATTAAATTAACCACCCATAAAAATACAGATGCATGGTGTACGTGTATTATGTCTGGTTTAAAGTCTTCTACTGCCCTAGCTGTACTTATTAGAAAGTATCTAAAAATATCTGTTATCTCTTTAGCTGAAAGATCTTTGTATAGCCTGCAATTAGGCCAGTCTGGATGACCAGTAAAAGCTACTGGAAAAGGAAAGTCTAATGGATAGATTTTAATTTCTGGTATTTTTTCCTGAAACTCAGGACAAACCATAGCAGCTGTAATACTTGAATCTTTATTGGTTTCTACTGCAAGCTCTCTTGCGTAAGTACCCGAACCTGAACCCCATAAAGGGAAACAAAGCAAATGAAGGACTCTTTTCTCTATATTTTTTTTAGGCATTATTTTTTATTTATCAATTTATAGTAAGCTTTTTCATATTCATCTATCATTTTTTCTTTATCAAATTTTTCTTCAACCCAATCCCTACAATAAGACCTTTTTATTTTATGTATATTTTTAAAAGATTTAACTGCACCTTCAATATTCTTTACAATAAAACCATTCATTGAATCATCTATAATCTCTTTAACTGATCCTTGGTCGTAAGCTATAACTGGGGTACCACAAGCCATAGCTTCTATCATCACTAAACCAAAAGGTTCGTTCCACAGTATTGGATTAATTAAAGCCATTGCCTTTCCTAGAAAACCAGACTTTTGCTTACTGTTTATTTCTCCTATATAAGATACCTTTTTTCCATCTATTAATGGTTTTATTTTCTTCTTATAAAACTCAACGTCTAAAGGGTTATTTTTGTCTATCTTGGCTGCTATCTTTAGTTTTATTTTTAATATTTCAGCAATCTTGATCGCATCTAATAGTCCTTTTTTAGGCGTTATTCTTCCGATCCAGGCAATATAGTCTTCCGGATTATTGTTAAATTTAAAACTATCAACATTTATTCCATTATATATTGTCTGAATAAAGTTTAATTTATTTTTAGATTTTCTTTGAGAATTGCTTATAGATATAAATTGATGATCTTGGTTTTCTTTTAATATCATCTTCTTGTCTTCTGATATTTCGCTTAAATCTCCATGGTACGTTGTGACTACGGGAGTTTCAGTTAATTTAGATAAAAGTATTCCATAGTAATTAAAATGATTATGTATGATATCAAAATTATCAGACATCTTAAAACAATAAGATGCATGTAAAAAAGAAGATAAGTCATCTTTCCATGACTTTTTAGTTTGATATAAGGATTTTTTGAAAACAAAGTTTAGTTTAGCCTTGGTTTTAGAATCACCTGAAGCAAAAAGGGTAACATCGTGACCCCTTTTAACTAAACCCTCGGTAAGATAAGAAACTATTAGCTCTGTCCCTCCATACTTTTTAGGGGGAACCTCTATCCATGGTGGAGCAAGTTGGGCAATTTTTAATTTCATTTATCTATTAAGAATAAATAATAACTGGATTAACTATAGCATTTTTATCCTTTATTTTACAGATTGTTTCTTGGTAATAATTTTTATCTGTCCATTAGGGATAAAATGAATTAATCCTTCATCATCCTTGATAACGGTTTTTCTTAAAGAAAAATCAATTATTTTTCCAGCAACACCTAGAACTTTTATATCATCTCCAATATCATACTGACCTTCTATTAATATGAATATTCCGGATATAAAGTCAGTTATTACATCCCTTGAAGCCATCCCAATAGCTAATGTAAGTATTCCAACCCCAGCTAAAAGAGCTGTAATATCAACTCCAAATTCAAGAAGTATAATTAATATAGATATAGTTAAAACGATAAAAGCAGATGTTCCTTTTAGGGCAGTTAAAAGAGTTTCTATTCTTTTTTTCTTTGAGCTACCACCATTAATTTTACTCTTTATTTTTTTAGTTATCAATAAATTGATTAATTTATTGACCGTTAATGTCGCTAACAATATCAATAGAACTCTTATTATTTTATATATTATTATTGATAGTGTTATTTCTTCCATATTTAATTTTATTTAAATATTTTTTTACCATCTTTTAATATAATAAATAATGACAAAACCTTAAAAAGACCAATGGCTATAAATATAGACCTAAAGCTAATAAGGGATACCATGATTCCACCAAAAATTGCAGAAAAAGCAATAACAATACCAGTGGTAGTATCCCATATAGTCCAAGAAAAAGACTCCCAGCCCTTAGTTATGTGCCTAGTAAACATACCATTGAATGAAGCGGCAACACAAGCTATGAATATTCCTCTAAAAAATTGAAGAATAAAAATTTGTGGTAAAATTGTTACAAAAAAATAAAGAAAAGTAACTATGGTTGACCCAATACTCCCAAATATTAATAATTTAAAATCATCTTTTTCTCCTTTAATAATGTCTATTTTATTAGACATTAATGGTTGGAAGAGTGACTTTGCCATCCAAAATGTTGCCGTAGCAAAAGCAACAGCCTCTATGCTTCCTCCCTCTATTTGTTGAGTTATAAAAATAGCAAATATTGGACCTATAAGTCCCCAGCTTGAATTAAAAAAAAAGTCAAAAACTATTAACCTTAATATTACATTATTTAATCTTTTCATTTTTTAGTGAATTATTAAGATCTTTCAAAAAACTATCTAGGTCTATTTTGTGAATAGCTGCGGCTTCTTCTATACTTTCTGGGTCAGAAAAAGGACAACCAACACAGCTAAGATTATATTTTACAAAAACATCCACTGTTTCTGGGTAACCTCTCAAAACTTCACCTATCTTCATTTCTTTTTTAATAATCATATTTTTTTATTTAAAATAATAAGGGTAGAAAAACCACCCTTAAGTTACTATATATTATTTAAAATTACAAACTAAGATAAGAAATAATCTATCTTTTTAATTTTATAAGTTCTTTTTTCTGGGGTAAGAACCGTAACCTCATCTCCTTCTTTATTTCCAATTAAGGCCTTACCCACAGGAGATTCTTTTGATATTCTTCCAATTGAAGGGCTAGCCTCAAGCGTCTCAACTATGGTAAAGTTGCTTTCATCACCACCAATGTCTACGGTAACAGTTGATCCTATATCAACAACCCCTTTTAAAGATTTAATTGGTTTATAGTTTTTTAATACAAACTCAAATTCAGATATTTTTGATTCTAAAAAATTCAAATCTTCATGAAGATGAACGTATTCAGGGTTAAGCTCTTCTGAGTGAAGTGCTTCAGGAATGTCTTCTCCACTTAACATGGACTGTCTAAGCTTTTTAAGGCTATCGTATTCTGCCTTTATTCTTGCTAATCCTTCTTGAGTTAAATAAAATTCTTTTTCCTTCATATTTTTAAATAGACAAACCTCCCTTTTTTTGAGGGAGGTTAGAAAACTTAAAACTAAATTATGCTAATCTCCCTTGTTTTTTTTAATTAATAAAACCGAGGCCTCTTTTATTTTTATTTGGTCTTTATTTTTAAATCTAAGATTGCTTTTTATATCAATCATGGGCATATTTTATTCTTTTTTAGATAAATGTCAAGATATTAATAACAAAAAATATATGTGAAAGCTTATACAATAATTATCTTTTTTAATAAAAATAAATTAAATTTTATTGAATTTAAAACGATCAAAGAATTAAATTCTTTGATCGTAAAAAGAGGGGATAAGCTTAATTAATTTGATTTCGCCGAGCTCGCGAAGGCTGGACAATAGCCCAAAAGTACTTCATAATCTCCTCTATTAAGCTCACTGTCCTTAGAAGACAAGCTTCGCACCCCCTCTCAAGATAGATGATATATTTAAAAATATTTTTGTCAACTATCTATTTTTCAGCTACAATAAATATGTTAGTTCCATTAGAAGAAGATGCTTTCCCTTTTTTTATTATCTTAAACCCTGATTTTTTTACCTTCCTAGCTAATCTTCTAACAGAAAAAGAGTGAAAATAGAATTTTCTAGATCCTTGCCATTCAATTAAAACATCATTTAATTCAAGTTTTGAAAAATTTATTAACCTAAGAAGAGACTGTTTAATAACTTCTTTTTTTCTTGATGGCTTCTCCCATAAACACCAAACAGTTATTATAGCTAAACCACCTGACTTCAAAACTCTTTTAATTTCATCTAAAAAAACTTTTCTTAATTTTTGTGATGGTATATGATGGAACAATGCAATGCTATAAACCTTATCAAATCTTTCATTAGAAAAATTAAGACTTAAAGCATCACCAACAAAAAAGCTAGCATCAGGATATTTTTCTTGGGCAATATCAATTAATCTTTTTGATTTATCAACTCCAGTATATTTTGCTTTTTGATTAATGATTGGATAAAATCTTCCATTACCACATCCAAGATCTAAAACATTATCTCCATTACATAGGTAGTCATCAAAAAGAAAATCTATCTCTTTCCATGTTTCTTTCCTGGAATTAGAAAAGTCATCTGCCAACAAGTCATAGTTGTTTTCTAAATTATTAATTATTTTTATAGCACATTCCTTTTTCATGAATATAGAAAAATTGGTTTTAAAAAAAATTTTAGCTTCAAACAAAATAAATCCTGAAATTCTTGAAAAATATAAGCGATCTGTTATGAGGGAATTTAAGGTGGCTGCACCAACTAAAATGTCCCTATTAAAAGAATACCACAAAATAAGCAAACAAGAAAAGAATAGATTGTCTAAAGATTTTAATGAAAAAAAAGATCGAGAAATAAAAAATCTTTTCATCACCAGGCCAGTTAGGTCTCTTTCAGGAATAGTTAATGTTTCTGTCCTGACAAAACCATATCCATGCCCCGGAGAATGTATTTATTGTCCAAACGAAAAAGATATGCCTAAAAGCTATATCAAAAGCGAACCAGCCGCAATGAGAGCTGCTATGAATAATTTTGATCCTAAAAAACAAGTAAATACAAGAATAGAGTCTCTTAAATTAACTGGTCATCCGGTAGATAAGATAGAGCTAAGAATTATTGGGGGAACGTGGTCTTTTTATAGTAAAAAATATCAAGAAGATTTTATAAAAAAATGTTTTGATTCTTGCAATAAAAAAGATTCAAAGAACATTAAAGAAGCTCAAAAAATAAATGGCAAATCAAAGAATAGGGTTGTCGGTTTATCTATTGAAACTAGACCTGACTTTATAACAGAAAAAGAGATAAAAAAACTAAGATATTTTGGTGTAACTGCGGTTGAATTGGGGGTTCAGGCGATTGATAATAATATTTTAAAAAAAGTAAAAAGAGGCCATGAGGTAGATAGCACGCATAAGGCCACTAAGCTTTTAAAAGATGCCGGTTTTAAGGTTTGTTATCAGATGATGCCTAATCTTCCCGGCTCAACGATTAAGAAAGATAAAGAAATGTTTAGAGAATTATTTAGCAATGAAAAATTTCAGCCTGACTATCTAAAAATATATCCAACGATGACGATAAAAGGAACTAAGATGTATCTTTTATATAAAAAAGGAGAATATTTACCATACTCCGATAACAAATTAAAATCATTATTAAAAGAGATAAAAAAAGAAATTCCTATATATGTTAGAATTCAAAGACTTATAAGGGATATTCCCGCCCAAAGCATAGAGGCCGGAACAAGAAAATCAAATATGAGAGAGATAATCGCCAAAGAATCAAAAGACGAAGGATGGTCTTGCAGGTGTATAAGATGTCGTGAAGTAAGAAGCTTTTATGAAACAAAGGAAAAGGTTTTTCTTTTTAGAAAAGATTATAATGCATCTCAAGGAAAAGAAGTATTTTTAAGCTTTGAGAATAAAGACCAAACTAAACTATTTAGCTTGCTAAGATTAAGGATTCCTTCTTCTGAAACAATTCTAACAAAAAACTGCTCAATAATAAGAGAAGTTCATACTTATGGTCAACAATTACAAGTAAAAGATAAGAAAAATAATTCTCCTCAACATAAAGGAATGGGCAAAAAACTAATCAAAGAAGCTGAAAAAATATCTATTAATGAGTTTAATATAAAAAAAATTGCTGTTATTTCAGCAATTGGAACGAGGAGCTATTATAGAAAACTGGGCTACAGATTAAATAATAGTTATATGGTTAAAAAACTAAAATAATTTTTTTAATATAAAAAGGGGTAGAGTTACTAGTAAAGACATCAAACCAAAGAAAACCCCTAAAGATGTTATTGATATTAACATCAAGATTATCTCTGTAATGAAAGTATCAAAAAAATTAAATTGAATTATTAAAAAAACTATCACGATAACTAGTACTATAGAAATAAAAGAATTTTTAATATCTTTACTTGACGGAGACAGAGAAATAATTGTTGATATTAACAGATAAAGAAAAATCCAAAAAAACCATAAATTAATATTATCTATAATGAGGTTAACTATCTCTTTAAATATACCAAAAATAGACACGATAAAAGAATCTTCAATTATGATTTCGGGGATAGAAAAATTAAACAACCTAAACAAGATATATATAAAGGCAATCCCTCCAGCTATAGGAGATAGTCCTATTATAAATTTACCTAGAATGGGTATCTTTGGTTTTCCGCTTCTGACATAAGATCCCTTTGAAGAGAAAAGGCTTAGTTCTTCAACTTTAGACCCAGATAAAAGACATCCTACTACATGAGAAAATTCATGAACTAAAACTCCAGGAAAAACTAGAAATTGAAGCTTTCTTCCAGAAACAATTACAGACCATAGTTTTCTTAATAAAAAACTTATAAACAATAAAAAAGAAAGCCATAATATGAAATGAATAAATATATTATTGGTCATTTTTTTAAACTCTAGAAAACCTAGTAAACCCAGAACAACTAACAACATCTATTCCTTTTTTCTCTAGTTCATCAAAAAAGATGTTCATACCAACTGAGTCAGAAGACATATGACCAGCAATAACAATGTTTATATTTGCTTTATCTGCGCTAGTTCTGTGTTTTTCTGACATATGCATTCCAACAACCGTCCCAATTCCTGCTTGAGATAGTTTCTCATATATCTCTGGTGACCCCTCTGTTCCACCCGTCATCTCTGTTATAATCCTACCCGCTCTATTTTCATTGCTTCCAAGAAATATTCTTGGACCAGCCCCAATCTTTGCAGCTTCCTGATATTCTGGCATCTCAAGAAGTGACTTTATAATGTCTTGCACGAAAAAAGGTTTATCTTTTCTAAACTTATCTTCAATGAATTTAGCTGCCATGTTATCGCAAGGAGTATGAACACATAATAAAGGAACATTTAAATGTTTTGCAAAATCAACAACTCTGTTATGGTTTATAGGTGAAAGACCTCGAGAAACTTCTTCTATTCTTTTTTTTAATAATTTTTCAGCAACATTTACGGGAACACCATAAGAATTAAGTAGGTCAACTTGAAGCTGCATAACATCATAAAGTCCAGCTAAAGCCCTCCCTATGGGATGATGCGAGATAACAAGGTCAATGTCTTTCATTTCTTTAGCTAAAATAATTTCTGAACCATCAATATCTATACCAGCTAAAATTTTATTAACTTTTTTATTAGGATCACCAAAAAGTATTCTAGTGTCGGAAAAAGGATTAACTAATCTTTCTGTGTCAAAATATTTCTTATCTTGACTGCTCATTTTCTGATATTTTTCTTTAAGTCTTCTTTGATTGTTCTTTATATAACTATCATCTCTTGAGTCATCTTTTGTTCCCTTTTTTACTGCTATTTCATATATTTCTTTTATTGTCATTTTGTTAACTTTTTATAAAGATTATTAATTTCTTCTTTGATTTTCTTATTATCAGAAAATTCTTTTTTAAGAATAGACTTTTTAAGTCTTAGATGTTTTTTTATGCTTTTGGGTATTTTGTTTTTCATATTTTTTTAAATTCTTGTTTAATTATTAATCTATCATCCCACGATATTTTTTTACCATGATCTATACACATCCAAGACTCAGAACCCTTGCCTGTCACAATAACAATGTCATTTTTATCTGCTAAGTTTAAAGCTTTTTTTATGGCCTCTCTTCTATCTGTGATTTTAATTGGGTCAACTATTTTTTCAGCTACTTGATTTATTATTCCTTCTGGTTCCTCATCATAAGGATCTTCGTTCGTAACTATAACCATATCACAATACTTTGAAGCAATTTCTCCTAAAACTGGCCTTTTCCATTTATCTCTTCCACCACCACAAGAACCAATAACAGCTATTATTTTATTATGATTGAAATTTTCTTTAATTGTTTGATATACTTTTTCTAGTGCGTTTGGAGTAAACGCATAATCAACAAAAACCTTAAAGGGACTAGAAATAATCATCTCCATCCTACCCTCAATACCTTTAATCTCAGATAAAGAATTTGAAATACTACTTAAGCTTATCTTTTCTTTAAGTCCAATAGATATCGCTGCCAATGCATTGTATATATTAAATTCTCCTGGCATCATAATATTAAATTTACAATCCATCACCTTAAAACTGCTACCATCTGAATTGATATTGATATCTTTTGCCTTAATCGAGTTAATACCATTTTCTTTAAAAGAGATACCATAGCCTAATTTCTCTTTTGCTGAAAAGCTTAAAAAATAATTTTTATGGTCATCATCTAGATTGATGATGTGCATTTTTTTTGAATTTTTAAAAAGTTTTCCTTTACTTTTTTTATAGTTATCAAATCCACCATGCGACTCTATGTGCTCTGGAGAAAGATTGGTTATTAAGACCGTATTAAAATCTATGAAAAGATGTCTGTGTTGTTTTATTCCTTCAGAAGTTACTTCTATTATCATGTAATCACAGCGACTATTCACTGCATCTTTTATCTTTTTTTGAATCATGAACCTACCCGGCATTGTCATCGTTGATTTGTTTTTCTCTATTTTTCCAGCAATTTCAAATTTTATAGAAGAAATAAGACCAATTTTATATCCAGAACCCTTAAGAACAGATGATATCATCTCAATTGTAGTTGACTTACCATTGGTTCCAGTTACTCCTATAACCTTTATTTTTTTAGAAGGAAAACCATAGATTATTGCACCTAAGAGTGGCATCAATAGGTGATATCCATTAATTATTATTTTTGGAGTAATTTTTCTAAAAAATCTTAACATTTTAGCTTTTTCTTGTTTCTTTAAGAGCTTCCTTTATTCTCTCTTCAACACCAACAATTGATTCTGGTATTCTAGAAACTACATCTTTGGCTTCAGTGCTAGAAAAACCAAGGCCCTCTAGTGCTTTTATTACCTCTTTATCTTTTTTTGATGTTTTTTTATTTTCTTTTAATTTTCTAGATATTTCAAAAATTATTGCTTGCGCTTTTTTATTACCAAGAGAAAATAATTCATTCATTGTTTCAGCATTATTCTCTTGAACTGATTTTTTAAGCTTTTCTAGTGATGATATAGGTGAGACCTGAAGAGCTGCACGAGGACCTATCCCTGGTATTTTTATTAAAAACTCAAAAAGATCTAACTCATCGAAAGAAAAAAATCCATATATTTCCCAAGGGTCTTTCTTCGTATTGGTATAACAGAAAGCATTTATTGTTTTTCCTTCAATTATTTTTGGATTATTTATTCTCTTAGATGAAAAAAGAACCTTATAGCCAACATTACTTACATTGATTATTAAATATTTCTCATCTTTTCTTATGATTGTTCCGGATAGGTATGATATCATAAAAACATAATAGCATAACTTTAAATATTGCCAAGAAAAAGATTCTCTGCTATTCTAGTTTTAGTTAAAATAATAAAAAATTATGCCAATAAAAAAATCAGCTAAAAAAGCTCTTCGTCAGAGCTTCAAAAGAAAAGAAAGAAACCTAGAAAAGAAAAAGAAAATGAAGTCTCTTGTAAAAAAGATTAAAGAGTTTTCTGCTAAAGGGGAAAAAGAAGAAGCCAAAAAACTTATCCCTGAGTCCTATAAAGCGATAGATAAAGCAGAAAAAAGTGGTTTAATTAAAAAAAATAATGCTTCCAGAAAAAAATCTCGTATAGCTAGGATGGGAAACTAGATTTTGAATAACAATAAATCTAGTGCGGTTTTAGGTTCAGTTTTCCCAGTCTTAATATTAATATCGGTTTGCAATATATTTTGATGAAAATTTTTAAGCTCTAATTCAGAAAATCTTCTAGATTGAATTAGGGCTTTTTTGAAAACATAGGGATGCATATTAAATTCTTTTGGATTAGAATAACTGTTAGCGCTTTTTGCTATTAAAAGATTTCTAAACTGAAACCCAATCATTGAAAGTAGGTAGATAATACTGTCTCCTTTTTCAATGCTAGAATATATAAGATTTATTGCTTGCCTTCTGTTTTTATCAGCAATCGCATCAATAGTTTTAAATATGTTATTTTCAATTATTGGTTTAACTAAAAGATCAATATCATCAGCTGATATTTCTTTTTTATAAGAACAAAGCTTTTCTATTTCGTTTGATAAAAGCCATAAATCATTACCTAAAAAATCTACTATTTTCTTTAAACCGTCTTTAGTTATTGTCGCTTTTTTACTATCAAATTTATCTAATACCCATTTTGAAATCATGTCACTATCTTTTAATGGATTGCATTCATAAACTTTTGATATGTTTTTCTTTAAAGAACTTTTTTCTAGGATTCTTTTTTCTTCAACAAAAACTATAACCCTCTCTTCGTAAGGTAAAGATTTTTTAATAATATTTTTTGCCTCTTCGGTTCCAAGCTTTTCTATTAAATTACTAATGATTATTATCTTTTTTTGATTAAATAATGTTTCTTGTTTGATTTTATCTAAAATATTTCTTACATCTAAATTATCTGTATCAAAAAAATAAACAATAGCATCTTTGTCAGATGTTAAACTTTTAATTTTTTCTTTTTTAAGATAAGAATCTTTTCCTTGTATTAATATGATCATGTTATTTTTGACAAATAGGACAAAATCTTAGTGATCTATTGCCAATTTTTTCTCTTATTATTATTCCTTTGTCCTTTCTAGGGCAGGGAAGATTTTCTCTTTTATAAACTTTATGATTGTTTTGATAAGATCCTTTAGTTCCATCAATCAACCTATAATCACTCATACTATCACCTTTAAGTTCTATAGATTTCAAAAGTATTTTTTTAGAAGAATGAAATATCTTCTTTAATTCTTTTTCTTTCAATTCTTTACCTCTTTTATAAGGGTTAATTTTGGCGTCCCAAAGAATTTCGTCAGAATATATATTGCCTATCCCAGATATAATTGATTGATCCATTAAAATCTTTTTTATAATACTACCTCTAGAAGATATTCTTTTTTTAAAAACAGTGAAGCCAACCTTTGTTGCATCGGGTCCAATATTTATATCAAGCTTATCTTTTAATTTATCTGACTGCCATAACTCTAGCTTAGCAAATTTTCTTGGATCTGATAAAGCCATCATCTTTCCGTTGTTAAAAGTAAAAACAAACCTAAGAAAAAGATTTGTTTTTTCAGAAAGATTTTTATCTTTAGATTTCCATTCTTTATTATCTAAAAACCATTCACCAAAAAGAAAGTGTCCAGAAATTTTCTGATGAGCCAAAAGGCTAATATTTCCTGAGAGTTGAAATATAATATTTTTACCAACTCTTTCTACTTTTTTTATTTTTTTACTTTTAATAACTTTTATAAACCTTTCTTTGTTAATAAAAACTGACGCACGATTAGGTGTATCAGTCCAAAAATCAACGATCTTTAGCCCTGTAACCGCCATAGATAGACTTTTAGTTGTAGTTTCTACCTCTGGAAGTTCTGGCATTTCATAAAAAACTATACCTATAATTAATTTAAAGATATAGTTACTTGTTTTGTATCTTTTTAATTTTTTCTATAATCTCTCCTGGTGTAAAATGAGCTTTAACTAAAAAATCAACTGCTCCAAGAGCAAGACCTTTCTCAATATCATCTCTTTGGCCTAGATTAGAAAGAATAATAACTGACATTTTTTCAAGCTCTGGTTTGTCTTTAATTTTTTCAAGAAATTCAAATCCATTCATATCCGGCATTATTAAATCAAGCAAAACAATGTCTGGTTTTTCCTGACAAATTTTCTCAAAAGCATCCTTACCATCAACAGCCTCTTTTGTATCATAACCCTCTCTTGATAATTTCTGTGATATTAATTCTCTTAAAAATTTGTCATCTTCAACTACTAAAATTTTTAAAGGCATTTTTTTATTAAATAATAATTTAGACTATAATCTATTTTATAA
>CAYVNL010000081.1:0-2571 GCA_964452925.1 uncultured Candidatus Saccharibacteria bacterium | reverse complement strand
TTATTTTCTCTTTATGTATTACATATATCTTTGCAAGAGTATCTTCAATTATTGTTAGATTTTTTAAGCCTAAAAAATCCATTTTTAGCATACCTATGTCTTCTATTGAATGCATTTCATATTGAGTTACAACGCTTGATTCGTTGTTTGTTGATCTTTGGAGTGGAACTAGATTATCTAGTCTTTCTTTAGATATAACAACTCCACATGCATGAGTTGATGCATGACGAGCAACGCCTTCTAATTTTTTTGCTAAATCAATTAATTCTTTTGCCTTTAGATCAACATTATATAATTGCCTGAACTCACTTATTTTCTCTAAAGTATCTTTTAAAGATAGTCCAAATGGAATCATTTTTGCTATCTTGTCACAATAAGAATATGGGTAGTCCATAGCTCTTCCAACATCTCTTATAACGGCCCTAGCAGCCATTGTTCCAAATGTTATTATTTGAGCTACTTTATCGTGACCATACTTATCGGAAACATATTGGATAACTTCATCTCTTCTTCTGTCTGCAAAATCAAGGTCTATATCTGGCATTGATATTCTTTCGGGATTTAAAAACCTTTCAAAAAGAAGGTCATATTTTAATGGATTTATTTCTGTTATATTTAAGAGATAAGAAACCAAAGAGCCACCGACAGAACCTCTTCCAGGCCCAACAACTATTTTGTTACCTTTTGCCCAATTAACTAAATCGGCAACGATTAAGAAATAAGAAGCAAATCCGGTTTTTTCTATTACTTTTAACTCGTAATTAATTCTTTGATTAACTTTTTCTGGGTCTTCGTCTTTACATTTATTTTTTAAACCATCAAAAACAAGTTTTTTTAAATAAGTTTCAGGTGTTTGGTTGTCTGGAAGAGGGAATTCTGGTAGCTTTATTTCCCCAAATTTAAACTTAAAATTACACATATCAGCTATTTTTTGAGTGTTTTCAGTTGATCCAGGATATTCTTTAAATTCGTTAATCATTACTTGTGGTGGTTTCATAGATAAGTCACAGTCTTTCATGCTAAGCCTTTCGGGGTCATTGGCCTTTGATCCAGTGTTTATTAGCATTAAAACGTCTTGAGCTTCACTGTCTTCTGGCCTTAGATAGTGACAATCGTTAGTTGCAACAAGCGGTATTCCAGTTTTTCTTGATATTTCTAATATCTTCTTGTTGGCAATTTCTTGATTTTTGATGTTTTGGTTTTTTTGAACTTCTAAATAAAAATTATCTTTACCAAAAATATCTCTATATTTTATCGCCGTTTCTTCAGCTTCTTCAAATCTATTTTTAATTATTAGTTGAGGTATTTTTCCTTGAATACACCCAGAGAGTGCTATTAATCCCTTAGAATGCTTTCTCATTAAACTTTCATCAATTCTTGGCTTATAATAAAAGCCCTCAAGATGGGCTTTTGTTACTAGCTTAACTAGGTTGCTATAACCTTCTTCGTTTTTAACAAGCAAAATTAAATGATTTCTTTTCTCGCTTAAACCAGCATTTTTTTGATCTATTGGTTCGTTTGATACATAAACTTCACAACCAATAATTGGCTTAATGCCTTTCCTGACTGCTTTTTTGAAAAATTCTACGGCACCATACAAAACACCATGATCGGTTAGTGCTACTGAATCCATTCCTAAATCTTTGACATAGTCTAAAAGATCATCTATTTTAGATAACCCATCTAGCAATGAATAATGAGAATGAACATGAAGGTGAGTAAATTTTGACATTTTTATTCTATAAGTATATCTGGTTTTTAAAATTCGTCAAAAAGAGATAATTTTTTTCCCGCAATCTATATTATCTATTAAGACATCCTTTTCAATATAACTATCCTTTAAAAACAAAACATCTATTATTTTTGAATTAGAGATATTAAGAGATCCCAAAACCGTAATTCTTTGTAAGTCGGCTAACCCAGAGATATAAATCCATTCCATATCTACAGATTTTTGTATTTTTGCTCCTTGCATATGAAGGTCTCCTTTTATTGTACCGCTACTATTTTCAATATTGGTTATTTTTGAATGTCTCATATTTAAATTACTACCAATCTCTGTCTTACCTAAACTTAAAAAACCATGAATACTAGAATTTTCTATAAGAACAGATCCACTAACTTTTGAACGAATCATGTTTATAGAGTTATTTACTGTTATTTCTGACATCATTAAGTTTCCTTTTATTTCGGACCCTGCAAGATAAAGGGTATCTTTAATCATTGCACCCTCTAAAACAAGATTACCTTTAATTTTGGTTTTTCCGAGATAAAGACTACCGACAAAAGATGAGTTCCTAAACAAAAGATTGCAATTTATTGTTTTTTCTGAAAAATTAAAATAATCTATCTTTTGATTTGAGAAGTCAGCATCTCTATTTTCAGACTCTGCTATCCTTATCTCTTCCTCTATATCTTTTTGAGATATAGTTTTTTGATATTCTTCATTCATGCTATTATTAATCTAACAACTTATTATATGATAATATTAAATAAAATAAAAGGTTAAAAAATGATAGTTGAGGAAAAAATAAAAATAAGAGGCTTTAATTCGGTTGTTGGTATAGATGA
>CAYVNL010000080.1:0-6114 GCA_964452925.1 uncultured Candidatus Saccharibacteria bacterium | reverse complement strand
AGAAGTTATAAAGATAAAAGATCTTAAAATATAAAAATGATTTTATTTAAAATAACTAGACTCTTGAAATGATTGATAAAAACTTTAAAAAAAAATCCATATTAATAGGGTTAATTATTTTTTTAATTTCTTTATTTTTGTTTTTAGATTTAATTATTTTTACAGAAATTTTCTGGATAAAAATAGTAAAAATTATTAATCTTTTTTTATTTATTGTCTTAGTTTTTGTCTTAATTATAAATACAATTAAAAAAGGAAATGAAAAAAAAGAAAAAGAAAAGCTTGTAAAGAAACTCGAAAAACTTAACCTAGAATTAAAGAAAGCCGATGAGAATAAAACAGAGTTTGTCTCTATAGCCTCTCATCAACTAAGAACGCCTCTTACGGCCATTAAAGGCTATCTCTCGATGATTATTGATGGAACATATGGTTTTGTTCCAGAAAAGATAAAAGAAAAGCTAGGCAATGTTTTTGAAAGCAACGAAAGGCTCGTAAGACTAGTAAATGAACTCCTTAGTGTTTCAAGAATCGAAACTGGAAAGATAGAATTAGTTTTAGAAAAACAAGACATAGAAAAAACTATAGATCAAGTAATATCAGAGCTAAATATAAGTGCTAAAAACAAAAAATTAAAAATTAATTTTATAAAACCAAAAAATAAAACTACAAAGATCTTAATTGATATAGAAAAAATCAGACAAGTATTGATTAATATAATAGATAACGCAATAAAATACACAAATTCAGGGAAGATTACCATATATCTAGAAGAAAAAGATAAGGAAGTTTTAATTAAAGTATCTGATACCGGTGAGGGAATGGAAAAAGAAGAAATTAAGAAAATATTTAATAGTTTTTCTAGGGGCGGGGCAGGAGAAAGATTTTCTGGCGAAGGATCAGGATTAGGTTTATATATTGCAAGAAAATTTATAAAAATGCATAAAGGTAAAATATATGCAAAATCTGAGGGTAGGGGAAAAGGAAGTTGTTTCTATATAAATTTACCTATAAATAATTAAATATGAAAAAGAAAATAATTCTTATAGTAGAAGATGAAAAGATTTTATCAGAGATGTATAGAGATAAGTTTGAAAGATCTGGTTTTTCGGTTTATTCTGCGTTTGACGTAAAAGAAGCATTAAAATTAGTTACTAAGATTAAACCAAGTTTAATATTGCTAGACATACTTCTCCCAAGAGAAAATGGAATTGTTTTTTTACGTAAAGCTAAGCTTAATTCTAAAATATCATCCATACCAATAATAGCATTTTCAAATTTTGATGATCCTCAAACAAGAAAAGAAGCTTATTCTTTGGGTGCAAAAGATTACCTGATAAAAACGGATTATACGCCAAAAGAAATAGTTGATAAGATAAATATACTTTTAGATTAGTTTTATTTAAAGTGTGTTTTTATTTTTTTTATAATATTTCCGTAAACTTCTTCAATGCTTTTTTCTCCATCTATAACAAAAACGTTATCGAAACGTTGAGGTAAGATTTCATAAGTTTCCCAAACTTTAGCTAGTTTTTTTTCTTTTTCAAAAAGCTTAACTCCTTCTCCTCTTTCTTTTATTCTTTCAACGCAAACCTCAGGGCTAACTTTTAAGACAAAGGTTAGGTCGGGCAAAGGAAAGTCTTTATTAATATAGATTAACCATTCTAAATCTATACCATCAGATGCTCCAAAAGCAAAAGTAGAGAAAAAGTAACGGTCAGATATTACTATTTTTCCCGTCATTAAAGATGGTACTATTATATTCTCTAGATGTTCTTTTCTATTTAAAGTAAATAATTCTTGTAGCTCCTTGCCTGGAATTGATTTTTTTTCATCTAAAAACTCTTGTATTTTTCTGCCTGATTCAGAAGAAAGATAGGGCTCTTTAG
Organism: uncultured Candidatus Saccharibacteria bacterium; assembly: GCA_964452925.1. Taxonomy (GTDB): domain Bacteria; phylum Patescibacteriota; class Minisyncoccia; order Minisyncoccales; family CSSED10-335; genus CAYVNL01. The sequence goes on along the minus strand of CAYVNL010000080.1, from coordinate 4,228 downwards.
TTAAAACTACATCAAGATTCTTTTTATTAAAAAATCTCTTAATTTTTTCTGCCTGAGTTGACTGGCCCGATCCATCTAATCCTTCAATCGCAATAAAAGTTCCTTTTGAAATTAAAGATTCTTTTTTTATTTTCATTTTATAATATTTAGAATTATTATATATAATTCTAACATGATTTTATTTATAATAAAATAATTACATTTTTATTGAAAATACTTTTAAATTAAGTATAATAAAGAAATGAAAAGAATTTTATCTATCGAAACTAAAGAAAAGGTGGGAGAAAAAATTAAACTATCTGGGTGGGTTAATTCTTGTAGGTCTCATGGGAAAATAATCTTTATAGACCTAAGAGATAGGTCTGGAACAATACAGATTGTTGTTACTCCTGAAATAAAATCATATGATCTTTCAAAATCTATTCGTCCAGAATGGGTAGTTGAAATTATTGGTAAGGTTAATAAAAGGCCAGAAAAAATGATTAATCCAGAAATGATAACCGGAGAAATAGAGTTAGAAGCAGAATCTATTTCTGTTATATCAGAATCTAAAACATTACCTTTTTCAATTGAAAGTAGTGGTAGTGAGTTAAACGAAGAAACTAGGCTTAAATATAGATATCTTGACCTAAGAAGGCCTAGGCTTCAAAATAATATTAAAATAAGATCAAATTACTTGCAGGCAGTAAGAGAGTTTCTTGTAAAAAATGATTTCATAGAAATAGAAACTCCCATGCTAACAAAATCAACCCCCGAAGGTTCTCGTGATTTTGTTGTACCAAGCAGAATGTATCCTGGTAAATTTTTTGCCCTTCCTCAAAGCCCTCAACAATACAAACAACTATTAATGGTTTCCGGATTTGAAAGATACTTTCAAATAGCCAGAGCTTTTAGAGATGAAGACCTAAGAAGTAATAGGGCCTTTGAACATACTCAGATTGATCTTGAGATGAGCTTTAGTTCAAGAGAAGAGATAATGCAAGTAATTGAAAATATGACAATTTATTCATTAGAAAAAATTGGTGCAACTATATCAAAAAAGCCATTTCCAGTTATTAGCTATGAAGAAGCAATGAAAAAATATGGGTCAGATAAGTTTGATTTAAGAACTGAAGAAGAAAAAAATAATAATGTCATAAGTTTTTGTTGGGTAATTGATTTTCCTTTTTTTGAAAAAAACAAGAAAGGGGAGTGGACTTTCACTCATAATCCTTTTTCTGCGCCTATCAACGAAAAACATGAAAGATGGATGTTAGAAAGAAAAAATATAGATAAAATAATAGCCTCACAGTATGATCTTGTCTGTAATGGTTTGGAAGTTGCTGGGGGAAGCATAAGAAGTCATAATCCAAATGTTTTAAAATCAGTCTTCCAAATATTGGGGCATTCAGATGAAAAGATAGAAAAAGATTTTGGACACATTCTTGAAGCTTTTAGTTTTGGAGCACCACCTCACGGTGGTTGTGCTCAAGGTTTTGAGAGAATATTAATGGCTTACCTTCAAGAAGAATACCTAAGAGAAGTTCAGGCCTTTCCTCAAACAGGTCAAGGAAGAGTTTCTGTAATGGATGCTCCATCAGAGATATCAAAAGAACAATTAGAAGAACTAAAGATTAAATTTACTAACAATGATAAAAGATAATATTAAAAAAAAATTAGATTATAATAATTTAAGAATTTTTATTATTATATTCCTAATAATAATTTCTATAGTTTTCATATTTATATTACTAGAATCAAAAAAAATATCTAAAATAATAGACTATGAAAAAGATCAAGAAAATTATTCAAATACTTTCTATGGTTATTTTTTACCATTAAGGAATTGGAATATATCTTATCCTGAAATAAATTCTAGCTCAGCTTTAGTAGCCTTAATATCAGATAAAAATAAACTTCTTTTCGAAAAAGATTCAGATAAAAAGGTTCCCATAGCAAGTATAACAAAATTAATGACTGCACTGATAACACTAGATGAGTACAGTCTTAATGACGAGGTTATAATAACCGAAAATGCATTTCTAAAAGATTATATGAGACCAGTTCCATTATATCCTGGGGAAAAATATAATGTAGAAAACTTGTTATATTTATCCCTTATTGAATCTAATAATACGGCCGCTCAGTCACTAGCTGACGGAAAAGATTCGTTTATTAATAAAATGAACCACAAAGCAAAGTCTTTGGGAATGAATTCAACTTTTTTCATAAACCCTACTGGGCTTGACGATGAAACACTAAACTATTCCACAACTAAAGATATTTTGATACTAATTCAACACTTAATAGAGTATCCTTTAGTCTGGGAAATATTGTCAAATAGTGAATATACCGCTAGAAAATATGATGGATCTATAAAATATAAAGCTATAAACACAAACAAACTATTAAATGAGAGACCTGGAATGGTGGGAGGCAAAACCGGAACAACTATAAAATCTGGCCAATGCTTTGTTACGTTACTAGAAAGAAGTGAAGGTCATATATTAACCGTTGTTTTGGGCTCAAACAATAGATTGAGTGAAACAGTAAAACTATTAGATTGGATTGACATTGCTTATTATTGGAAAAAAATATAATTATGGTTGTTAATTCATTAGATATAATAAAAGTTCTTGTTCTAGGCTTAGCTGGTTTTATTTTTGCAATACTTTTCACTCCAATATTAACTCATTATCTTTACAAATATAAACTTTGGAAAAAAAGGGTTCGTTCGGTATCTATAGATGGTGAAGAGATTCCTTTTTTCCAGAAATATCATTCGGAAAAAGAAGTAAATACTCCAAGGATGGGTGGTATTCTTATCTGGGTTACTGTTTTATTTTTAAGTTTTTTATTTTTCTTTATATCAAAATTTAGCAATATCGAATTCTTAAATAAACTAAACTTTCTAAGTAGAGAACAAACATGGCTCCCTTTGTTTGCATTAATATCTGCCTCAATTATTGGTTTATTCGATGACCTTATTCAAACAATTCCTGATTTTAAAAAAAATAGTTTAAAATCAATTCAAGGCAAATTAAATAAATATATTGGTGGGGGACTATCGCTAAGGTATAGACTGGCTTTGGTTGGGTTAATAGGTTTAGTTGGCGGTTTATGGTTTTATTATAAGCTTGGGGTAAGTATGATTCATATTCCTGGTTTCGGTTATCTTTTCATAGGAATACTTTACATACCTCTCTTTGTTCTAGTTATGATGGCTACTTATAGCGGTGGGGTAATAGATGGAATAGATGGTCTCTCTGGAGGAACTTTCGCTTCAATTTTTGGAGCATATACTGTAATAGCCTTATCAAGACAACAGTTTGACCTAGCTGCTTTCTGTGCTGTTGTTATGGGGTCTATTTTTGCATTCTTATGGTTCAATATACCTCCCGCTAGATTCTATATGGGAGAAACTGGTATTATAGGTCTTTGCTCTGCAATAACCGTAGTTGCTTTTCTTGCTGATGCTGTATTTGTCTTACCAATTATTGGTTTTCTTTTGGTAATAGAATCTGCTTCTGTTATTATTCAATTAATATCAAAAAAATATTTTAAAAGAAAAATTTTCTTAGCTGCACCAATACATCATCATTTTGAAGCAAAAAAATGGCCACAATACAAAATAACAATGAGGTTCTGGGTCATTGGAGTAATAATGGCTATAATAGGTGTAACTATAAAACTTTTAGGATAAAAAATGACTAAACTAGATTCTGTTATAGAAAATAACAATAAGCTAGAAAAAACAAATATCATTGATAGGGTTTTAAATAAAACTATCATTAGGTTTGTCCCAAAATTCGTTACCCCTAATCACTTAACAGTTTTTAGATATATAACGATTCCTTTTATTTTGTTTTTATTGATAATAAAAAGCTATAAAATAGCATTAATTATTTTCTTTTTATCTATAATGTCAGATGCACTAGATGGATCCTTAGCGAGAAATAGAAACAAAACAACAGACTGGGGCAAAATTAATGATCCAATGGCAGATAAACTGTTAATTGGTGTTGTTGGGTCTTATCTTGTTACAAAATATATTAATCTATGGATTATATTAATAATAATATCTATTGAATTAATAATAATATCTCTTGCTCTTTACAGAAAAAAGAAAGAACAGATAATATCGTCTGCATTAATTCCTGGTAAAATAAAAATGTTTTTTCAATCATTGTCATTACTTCTGCTTTTAATTTTTTCTGTAACAAGCTTTCCTTTTTTAATATTAGCATCT
>CAYVNL010000079.1:0-4173 GCA_964452925.1 uncultured Candidatus Saccharibacteria bacterium | reverse complement strand
CAAAAAAACATGTATCTAAACGTTAGAAAAAACAAGAAAAATAAGACAAATGTTTTTTTCCAGACTATTTAAGTTTCTCTATAATGGGGTGTTCAATTTTTAAAAGACAGTTTTTAATTGAAAATAAAATATATGCAGATGAAAATGAATATTTAGGAGGAGACATTGCTCTTGAAAATCTACCGAAATACTATACGACAAAAAGAAAGAGACTGAAAATACCTATTTTATTTTATGCGTATAACTCAAAATCTATTGTTAGAGAAGGGAAAGAAAATGGTTGGTTTATTTCAATGCAAAATGTGTTGTGTAGTAACATAAGAAGACTAATTAAAGATGAAAAATTTTTTGAAGCATATAACGAATACAAGAAGTGTGTCTTTATTTATAATAGTAGAAAAGTTCACGATACATTTGAAGTTTTTTTCAAGGATAAAAAAATATACGATATGAATTTCAAGATGGATTTAAGGTGAAGTTAGTTGTTATGAAAATATCCAAATCTAATTAAAGACATGAAATTCGTTAAAGACAACAGAATTCATAGAGATATAAAAGATTTTAAGGTTCCAGTTGAATTTTATGAGCCACTAAGATTATCTGAACAGAAAGAGTCGGTTAATCTTGGTGCAATAAGAAAAGAAGAAACACTAAACGAATACGTCAATAAGTTTTTAGGTGTTATGAAGCCTAAGGCTTAAAGCTTTATTTAAATTAGTTTTAATAACCGAGACTTTCTCGGTTATTTAACTTCTAGAAAATGAATAAAAATAATAAAATAATTTGTTTAATATTAGCAGGTGGTTTTCACCAAAGAATAAGTCATATAATTGGAAACACACCAAAGGTTTTATTGGAATATAAAGGGAAACCATTGATTGATCATTTAATTGAAAAGATACCTAAAAACATTCCTATTTTTATAACTACAAATGAAAAATTTAATAAAGATTTTAATGAATGGAAGAAAACAATAAAAAGGAGGAGCGTTTCTGTTTTATTTGAAAAAAATATATCTAAAAAAGAAAAAATGGGAGCAGTTAGTTCTATTGATTACTGGATTAAGTCTAGGAATATAGAAGAAGATTTGTTAGTAATTGCTGGTGATAATTATTTCGGTTTTAATTTAAATGATTTTTTAAAATCTTATGATAATAAAACGACTTTAATTGCAATATATGACATTAAAGATAAAAAAAGGGCTAGTGAGTTTGGTGTTTTAACTGTTAAAGACAGAGAAGTTGTTAGCTTTGAAGAAAAACCAAAAAAACCAAAAAGTTCATTAATTTCAGTTGGATGCTATATCTTTCCGAAGGAAACATTTCCTATTTTGTCGGATTTTTGCAAAAGAAGAAGAGATAATTTAGGTGATTTTATAGACCATCTTTTAAAAAAACAGAAAATAAATAGTTATTTATTTAAGGATAGATGGTTTGATATAGGCACAGAGATTAAAAAAGGTAACAATTATTGACTATTATTATATAAATAATATAATATAAGTAACCCAACAAGAAAGGAGGGTTAAAATGGAACCTTTAAAAGAGTATGAGTTTATTGGATCTTTTATGTATAATGTTGCTGTCGCAAGAATGAGCGGTAAATATTTACACATAAAAGAAGATGGAATGCCCTTGTATAGTCAAAGGTATTCATTAGCTCAACCTTTCTTTGAGGAGCTTGCAGTTGTTTCCGAAAGTGGTCGATATTTCTATATAGACCTAGAGGGAAATAAGGCATTCAAGGAAAAATATTTTGACCATGCCTGCTCTTTTTTTCAAGGTGTTGCCTTCGTAAGAAAGGGTAATAAATGGTTTTATATTTCAAAGAAAGGGAAAAGAGCATAATCCCTCATAATTAATTTATGGGGGAAATTTATTAAAAATTTTAAACAAAGATAAACCAGAATAGTTATTTAAAGAAATAGCTAAGAATAAAAGAAAAATAAAGATTTAATTTAAAAGAAGTGGTTGCTAACAATTTTATTATTAGTATAATAATACAAAGGTCGCTTAAATAATTTTTCTAAAAAAAATGAAAAAGTTTATTGAAGACTTTATATCTAATGAAAACAAGGATTATAAGTTCAGAATTGGAAAAGTGATAGCATCTTCTCTGTCAGGATTTATCGCAGGATTTATAGTGGCAACAATTATTTTAGTTTTTATATATAACTGTATCTAGCGTTGAATTTATTCATAATTAAAATGCATAAGAGAAATCTATGCATTTTTTATTTAATTTATGATAATATTAAGAAATGAAATCTGAAATTAGAAATAAAGCATTATTAATATTGCTAGATACAATTTTAATATCGTTATCTGTTTTTTTGGCATTTTTATTTAGGTTTGATGGTTTGATTCCCGAGCATTATTTTCCAAGTATAATAATTGCAATCTTTTTGTTTTTAATTACAACTATTCCTATTTTTTACTTTCTAAAGTTATACCATTTCATCTGGTCCTATGTTAGCACTGAAGAATTATTATCTTTATCAAAGGCGCTAGGTTTAGTTTTTTTAATTTCCAATACAATACTATTTTTGTTTAGAGATAGTATTATTTCTAGCAGCTTTCCTAGGTCAATCATATTTATTAGTGTTTTTTATATATTTTTATTTTGTGGTGCTCTTCGTCTCTCTAAGAGAATTTATTTAAATTTATTTAAAATTAAAAAAACAAAAGAGAATGTTTTAATTGTTGGCACAAAAGACATTGCGGAGCAAATATTCAGAAGTATTTCATCTAAACCATATTCTGTAATTGGATTTATAGAAAATGATCTTAGTAGAAAAAATAAAATTATACATGGCTTAAAAGTTTTAGGTACCATAAAAGAAATACCAAAGATTGCCCAAGAAAGAATAATCGATACCGTTATAATCGCAATTGATTCTAGTGATAAAAATGAAAGAAAAGAAGCAATTAAAAAATCTAAGGAAGCAGGAATTAAAAAAATTAAAACAACTCCATCAATAGAAGATATAATAGATAGCAATCTGATATTTGGTAAATTAAAAGAATTTAAAATATCAAACCTTTTAAATAGGAAACAGGAAGTTTTAAACAAAAAAGAAATATTATCTTTAATAAAAGACAGAAAAGTTTTAGTTACTGGCGCTGCTGGATCTATCGGGTCAGAGCTTTCAAGACAGATATCTAAACTTAATCCAAAAAATTTAATATTAGTTGATAGAGACGAAACTGGGATCTTTAACATATCAAGAGAACTAAAGTCTAGTTCTTTTGTTGCGGATATAACAGACAGAAAAAGAATGGAAAAGATATTTGACGAAACTAACCCTGAGATAGTATTTCATGCAGCTGCATACAAACACCTCTCCTTAATGGAAAATAATCCTGTAGAAGCAGTTAAGAATAATATTTTTGGAACAGAAATATTGGGAGAAATATCGATAAAAAAAAATGTAGATAAATTTATATTAATATCTACAGATAAAGCAGTTAATCCAATATCTGTCATGGGTCAAACTAAAAGAATAGCAGAAATGATCTCAGTTTTGTTTAATAATCAAAACAAAACAAAGTTTATATCAGTTAGATTTGGAAACGTTTTAGATAGCAGAGGCAATGTTGTTTCTATATTTAAAGAAAAGATAGAAAAAAAAGAAGAGATAGAAATTACTCATCCAGAGATGAAAAGATTTTTCATGACAACAGAAGAGGCTTGTCTCTTGGTTTTAGAATCTGCATCTATTGGTATTGGTGGAGAGATTTTCATACTAGACATGGGTGAGCCAATAAAAATAATTGATTTGGCAAAGAAAATGATAATTCTTTCAGGGCTAGAGCCAGAAAAAGACATTCCAATCATATTTACGAAACCAAAAGAAGGAGAAAAAATAGAAGAATCTCTTTTGTCAGAAAAAGAAAAACCAGTTAAAACTAGGAATAAAAAAATATTTAAATTAACGTCAGAAAAGATTAACAGTTCTTTATTATCAGAATTAGAAAAGACAAGAAATTATGAAAATATAGAAGAAAATGAATTAAAAATAATATTAGAAAGAATGTCACGAAACAACCAACGTTGACATCACGCATAATTAATATAAAATTAAAACATCAATTAACTTAAACAAACCAAACATGAAACACAAAAAAGGTTTCACTTTAATAGAACTACTAGTAGTAATGGCAGTAATAGCTG
>CAYVNL010000078.1:0-1660 GCA_964452925.1 uncultured Candidatus Saccharibacteria bacterium | reverse complement strand
AGGAACAGAAAAGCGGCAGTTCAAAACCTGCTTGATACTCTTGCAGAATATCAAGTTTATGGAAGCGGCAAAAACTATTTGAATAAGTTTATTGATATGGAATTAAAGGCTGGAGAAATGAAAACATCTTTTATTAGAAAATTAGTTAGAAGGGTTTCTGAAGCTCACTTATTAGGTAATATCAAAGTAGCTTTGCTTCAAAAATCCGAGTCAATTAGATTAGCAGCATTATATAAACCTGAAGCAATTAAAGATGGTATGAAGTTAAGAGTAGAATACAAAAAAAAAGGAATAGACCTTAATAAGAAATATGGGTTTGATACTGCAAGTAAAAATATTTATGATGACTTTAAAACTGTTCAAACAGGTATTAAATCTTCTTCTAGCTCAAATATTGAAGAGTTATTACAACAGAAACAAAAAGAAGCAAGAATTAAAAAACTAAACCCTGAGCAAAAAAAATGGAAGGAAATTGGTTGGAAACCAATCTCAATGATGGAAAATAGCAAAAACCAAGACTTTTTATCGGTTATAGAGGCTTATGGCAGAAAAAATCATGGATTTACAGATAAAGACTTTGAGGTAGGCAAAGAGGGTTGGAATTGGGTAAGAAAAACTGCTATGTCAGAGGCTTTTATAGCTCATAAATACAACAATCCTGAGTTATTTCAATTTAATGATGCGTTTGGTGCAATGTTTCAATATGGCAGATATGGATTGATGGAAATTAACAAAATAGGAGATTTAATTGAGAATGATAGAAAGTTTGCAGCAGCAGGACTAGGTGTTACTAGAGTAATATCTTATATGTTGTTATCTGCTTTATCTGGTTATAAAATTAAAAAAATAAAAGATTTGGCTAGAGGATTAGTTCCATTTGATTTTGGCCCAATACCGACAATAGCTTACCAAACTGCTGAAGAAATTAAGGAAATTCTTACAGATGATGAAGAAATAGAAAAGAAAATAGCTATTACAAAAGCCTTAATAAAAGAACTTCCCAGAAATATACTCCCTTATGGAACACAATTTATGAAAGGATATGGAACAGTAGAAGATATTTCAAGAGGATATGGAGTATCAAGTACAGGAAAAAGTATTACTTATGATGCTCCAGAAGGTGCATTTAGTACAGGAATGGGATTAGTTTTTGGAAAAAAGGCTACTTCAGAAGCAAAAGAATGGTCTAAAGACCCAATTTATATTTGGGGCAAAAACAAAGAAATTATTGAAGGACTGTCTTCAAAAGAGTCGCAAGGGTCAATGATAACTACAGCTAGAGAACAACTAAAAACAAAGGAAAAAGAAAAGAAACTGTTAAAAGATGTTTTAAACAACAAAAAAGCAGATACAAAAACACTAACTCAAGTCTTATCTGGAGGTAAAGATATAACTACACCAGCAGGTAAAAAGAAAGTTTTATCAGAAATCAGTAAGTTGGCAGAACAAGATGTAGATGAAGAAATAATCAATGAAATTATTAAATCTTCAGGTATAAACAAAGATGATTGGGATTATTATCTTAATGCCAGCAAAGACTATAATGAAAGACACGAAGATATAATAGGAACATTAGAGAATATACCTGAAAAAGAAAAGATAGATTATCTTGCTAAGTTAAGAAAAACAGTAGGCGGTAAAAAAATACTTACCAATACTG
>CAYVNL010000077.1:0-10178 GCA_964452925.1 uncultured Candidatus Saccharibacteria bacterium | reverse complement strand
AGAAGCAACAGCAGAAGCAACAGCAGAAGCAACAGCAGAAACAACAACAGAAGCAACAGCAGAAACAACAGCAGAAAAGCTTAATTTTCTAAATAAAGCATATAAACAAGTTAAGCTTATATTTTTTAAGGAGAATAAAAACTACTACGGAAAAATAGATAAATATGAAGGAAAAATAGAAGACATAAATGAAGAAATTAAGAGCATCGATAATTATATTAAAGTGGCAAATGAATGCATTGAGGATTCAGAAACAAAAATAAGAACTATAAAAAAAGCAAGAATAAAAATTAAAGAAAAAGAAGAGTATAAAGAAAATCTAAATATCGAAAGAAAAGAAATAGTGGATGCAAAAGGAAAAATTGAAAAAAGATTAAAGAAAAAAGAAACCACGATAGATAAACTGATCAGTCATGAAGAAGCATTAAAAGAAGAAAAAGATAAAGAAGAAAATCGCATGGAAAAACAATTAGAAGATATTTCTATTGAAAAAATAAAAATAAAATCAGAAAACGAGATTAGCAAAAAAGAAGTTAAAGACTTAAAAGAAAAGTTTTTAAGAATCACCGAAAGATTAGATTACCTTAAATTAAAAGCTCCAGAAGAAACAAAAGAATTAGAAAAGAAAATAGCAAAAGTTGAGAAAGTTATTTCTTTAAGGGACAAAGAGATTGAAAAAAAAGAAAAAGAAATTAATAGACAGATAAAAAAAATAACAGAAAAGAAAAACAAGCACGAAAGACAGAAAGCTAAGCTAGAGGAAATGATGAATAAAGATAAAAAAGAAAAAACAGAAAAACCAACAGAAGGAAAAACAAATACAATAATAGATGAAGAAAAGTCTCAATCTCAAGAGAGTGATATTAAATTTGACTTTATATCAAAATATATAAAAGAATGGAATTCACACATAAAAAGATATAAAAAAGAAACAATTCAAGAGTTGTCAGATGAATTTAAGAAAGCAATCAGCCTTAAAACAAACGATAGAAGTACTCTTGATGGATTCAAAAAAATGATTAAAGAATACTATAAGACAAAAAAAGGTGTAAATATAAAAACTCAAGTATTAAATTTATTTAATCCTAAAAAATAAATAAAATGGAAGAAAAAAATAAAAACATAGAAGAAGTAAGTGAAATAGAGGAGAGGTTAAAAAAGATGTCATTGGAACTAGATGAAATAATGGAAGGAGTTAACCAAAGAAGCAGTCAGATAATTGAAAAAATGGATAACCTTTTAGTTCATGCAAAAAAAATCAACGAAGAAAGAAATTCGGTGATTAAAAAAATCAAAAGATTAAAAAAATTAAGAAGATAAAGAGATTCTTTAGAGTTTAAAAAAAACGGCTTTTAAGCCGTTTTTTTAGATAACTTCATTATCATTCTATGTTCTTTCGGGTCGAGGGAAACTATTTCAAAATTATATTCCTTTTCTAGCGTAAGCGACTCTGTCATTTTTTCCATAGTTCCAAATTCTGAAATATGACATAATCCTTGAATTTTATCTTTATCTTCTTCGTTCTCCGAAGATATATGAATAAATGCTCCGAAAGGATTCATCTTAGTAACCTTTCCCTTAATAATGTCTCCTTCTTTATACTTTTCTTTAGCTTTCTCCCAGGGATTATCTTTTAGCTCTTTCATTGATAAAAAAACTCTGTCATTTTTTATCTCTATTATTTTAGCACTAACACTATCGCCTTCACTTACAATTTCAGATGGATTTTTTACTATCTGCCAAGCCATCTCTGATATATGTATTAATCCTTCTGCCCCGTTACCAAAAGATATGAATGCGCCAAAATCAGCGATTCCTGTTATTGTTCCTTCTACAACGTCTCCTGCGCTATATTCTTTTAACACTTCTTTTGCTTTTTCGGTTTCTTCTATTTTTTCAGAGACTATTAATTTATCTTCTTTCTGAGAAGAATCAATAATTTTAACAGACATCTCTGTTCCAATAAACTTCTGAATTTCTTTTAATATTCTACTTGAGTCACCACCATCTACCTTGGGGTAGTTTTTTGATGAAAGTTGAGATACTGGTAGAAACGCTTGAAGGTTCATAATCTTAGCTAGCAAACCTCCCTTATTGGCTCCAGTTATTTTTATTTTTATAATCTCATCTTTATCTTTCTTATCTTTAATTGTATCCCAAGCAAACTCCTGACCAGCCTTGTTAGCAGATAGTTCGATATATCCATCTTCGTTTTCCATAGAGACAACCTTAGCGAAAACTTTATCTCCGTTCTCAGTTTTTCTTAAAAGGTCTTTGGCTGCTTGATATTCTTTTCCATATATAATTCCAGCTCCAAAAGAACCAAGATCAAGATATACAGATGATCGCCCTTTACCAACAACAACACCTTCGATTATTTCTCCGGTTTTTATAGACTTAAGGGTATTTATTTTTTGAAGAAGATCTTTCACTTAGTTAATTTATCCTTATATAACTTTTACAGTGCAGCTAATTTCGGACAAACATTGGTCTTTAAAATAAGTTTAATCTTTGTGATAGTCGGATTCTATAATAAACGTTGAATTTTTGCAATACTTGTGATAATATTATTGTCATATGAATATAAATTGGTACGGTAAAAGTTTTTTTTATATCACGTCTCAAAAAGACAAAAAATCAAGCATAGAGGTTGCTGTTGAGCCTTTTGGAAAAGACTCAGTAATTATTCCTCCCAAAACAAAACCAAATATTGTTATTATTGGTGAAGAAAAAGATCAGTCTAAATTGAAAATAGAAGGAAACCCTTTTGTTATTTCTGGTCCAGGAGAATACGAGGTGGGAGGTGTTTTTGTTCAAACAGTTTCTTATGGCAAAAAATCTTTTAGCTTAATAGAGGCAGAAAATATTCGAATATGTCATCTTGGCGGTTTCGACCTTAAAGAGGTTGAGTCAGAACATCTAGATATTATAAATGGTTCTGATATTTTAATGATTCCAATTAATGGAAAAGATACTATTGACTTTAAAGAAGCAACAAAAATTGTTTCTCAAATTGAGCCTAAAATAGTTATTCCAATGGATTACGATCCTAACCTAAAAGACTTGAAAGATTTTCTTAAAACTATGGGAATAGAATCGAAAGAAGAAGAGTCTAAGCTTTCAGTAAAAGAAAAAGACTTTATCGAAAAAGAAGGGACAGAGGTAGTTGTTTTAAATTTAAAATCTTAAAAAATGGCAAAAAAATCTGAGAAAATAAATCCTGAACCAAAAGAAGTAGGATACATTAAAGAAAGAGAAATAACTGAAGAAATGCAAGAAAGCTATATTGACTATGCAATGTCAGTTATAGTTGCTCGTGCATTACCCGATGTTAGAGATGGGTTAAAGCCAGTTCACAGAAGAATATTATATGCAATGCATGAAGATGGCTTAAAGCATACGGCAAAGTTTCGAAAATCAGCTAATGTTATTGGTTCTGTTCTAGGAAGATATCATCCGCATGGAGATGCATCTGTTTATGATGCTATGGCTCGAATGACTCAAGACTTTTCTTTTAGATACCCCTTAATATTTGGACAAGGTAATTTTGGTTCTATTGATGGTGACTCTCCGGCCGCATATCGTTACACTGAATGTAAAATGTCAAAGATAGGTGAAGAAATGCTTAAAGACATAGAAAAGAAAACAGTTGATTTTGACGATAATTATGACGGAACACAACAAGAGCCAAAAGTTCTTCCATCACCACTACCACAATTATTGCTTAATGGAACTCTTGGTATTGCTGTTGGGATGGCAACATCAATACCACCACACAATCTTTCAGAAGTAGTTGATGCAGCTTGTTATGTAATGAGAAATCCTGAAGCTAAAACAGAGGATTTATTTAAATTTATTAAAGGTCCAGATTTTCCTATGGGTGGTCAGATATATAATCAAAAAGATATAATAACGGCATATTCTCAAGGAAAAGGACCAATAATTTCAAGGGGTAAAGTTGATGTAATTGATTCTGAAAAATCTAAACAAAGACAGATAATAATTACAGAAATACCATATCAAGTAAATAAATCATCTTTAATAGAACAATTTGCTAAATTAGTTTCTGAGAAAAAAATAGAAGGAATAAAAGACATTAGAGATGAATCAGATAGGGATGGTCTTAGAATAGCAATAGATCTTAAAAATGATGCTCAGCCTAAAAAAATAGTTAATAGATTATATAAGTTTTCAAGCCTTCAAAAGACATTTCATCTTAATATGATAGTTTTAGTTGACGGGATACAGCCTAAAACATTGAGTTTAGTAGAGGTTTTAACTTATTATATCGAACATAGAAAAGATATAATTTATCGTAGAAATAAATTTGATTTAGAAAAAGCAAAAGAAAGAGCTCATATATTAGAAGGAATAGTTATTGCATTAACTAATATAGATAAGTGTATTAAAATCATTAGAGAATCTAAGAGCAAGGATGATGCTAGAAACAACCTAATGAAATCTTTTAAGCTTACCGAAATACAGGCCAATGCAATATTAGAGATAAAGCTGCATCAGCTAGCTAGAATGGAAAGAGAAAAGACAGAAGAAGAATTAAAGGCAAAACAAAAAGAAATAAAAGATATAACATTAATACTTAAAGATCCTAAGAGAATAGAAGATATAGTTGAGAAAGAATTAAACGAAGCTAAAGATGTTTTTGGCGATGAAAGAAGAACTAAAGTTTATATTCAGAAGCTTGAAGAGATTGCAGAAGAAGACTTAATACCTCTTGAAAGTACAATAGTAACTATTACTAGTGGTGGCTATATTAAAAGAATTAACCCTCAGACATATAAGATTCAAAGAAGAGGAGGTAAGGGAATACTAGGAATGAAGACAGTTCAAGAAGATGTTGTAGAACACTTTATTGAGTCAAAAACTCACGATTCTCTTTTATTCTTTACTGACTCAGGAAAGGTTTTTAGAATTCCAGCATATGAAATTCCAGAAGGTAATAGGGTTGCTAGAGGTAGAGGAATATTTAATTTCTTAGAAATATCTTCTGAAGAAAAAGTTCTTTCAGTTATACCACTAAACAAAGAAGATTCTGAAAACGGAATAAAAGATCTGGTTATGGCTACAGAGCAAGGAGTTGTAAAAAGAACTTCTTTAGAAGAGTTTAAGAATATAAGGAGGTCAGGACTAATTGCAATAAAGCTTAGGAAGGGCGATTTGTTGAAAAACGTTTGTAAGACAACTGGCAATGATGATATATTAATGACAACCCAGAAGGGACAATCGATTAGGTTTAAAGAAAAAGATGTAAGAGAGATGGGTAGAACAGCTTCGGGAATAAGAGGGATAAGACTTAAAAAAGGTGATAAGGTTGTAGGAATGAGTGTTGTTAAAAACGAGAAAGGAAAAGAAGAAGAACTTCTTGTTATAACAGAAAATGGTTTTGGTAAAAAAACATCTCTTAATGAATATAGAATACAACAAAGGGGTGGTTCTGGAGTAAAGGCTATGAACGTTACAAGTAAGACAGGAAACCTAGTTGTTTCAAAGGTATTGAAAGATGAAGAAGAACTTATCGTTATATCTCGAAAAGGTCACGTAATTAAGAGTAAACTTTCTCTTGTACCTAAAATATCAAGAACTACTCAAGGAGTTAGAATTATGCGTTTATCAAGCCAAGACAAGGTTGCATCTGCAATATCTAGTTAAAATATTGACAAAATAAATTAAAAAGGCAAAAATTGATAATAATATGATGAGTAAAATAATCGCAACGCTTTCATTACTACTTTTTGGTTTTTCTCATGCATTAGCAGAAGACATAACCATAAAAAACCCAATAAAGCACGAAAGCTTCATAGATGTTATAAATGCTTTTATTGATTATGTCTTTTTGTTGGGAATGGCAGTCTCACCGGTATTTTTTCTCTTGGCAGCATTTTATTTCCTTGCTCATGGAGGTAACGAGAAAAACATAGCGAAAGCTAAGAATATAATTAAATATACATTGATTGGAATAGTGATTCTTTTACTTTCAAAAGGATTAGTTAATTTTACTGTTGATGTATTTAAAACACAAGAAGATTGTTCAGTAATAGAGGCAGGAGAACCTTGTGGAGGAGGAGTAGTTGTCAGTGAAGAGAATGGTTATACCCTCATAGTAACACCAGAGAATTCTAACGAAAAAAAGAGCTGGGATTCAGCAGAAAGTTATTGCGAATCATATATTCATGATGGATACAGTGATTGGTATTTACCCACGAAAGATAACCTGGAAGTTATTTGTGATGAAGTAGTGATAACTTTTCAAGATGGAACATATTGGTCATCTACCGCTAATCCTTCTAATGATGATACTTATTTTCAGTGCATAGATAAAGATTGTGATTTTATTTCTGATCATAGAGATGAGGAAAAATTTGTATATTGTGTTCGTCAAAATAAAAATTAAAAATGAAATATGAAAGGTCGATAAATTAAAATACAAAAAAATGAAAAAAATAATATTATTAGTTAGTTTATTGGCGTTAATGATTGGTCCAGTTATTGTTCTTGGACAAACAAGTCCGTTAGATGCTGAGGCTCCTGAAATAAAAACAGAAGAAGCTATAGAAAACGCGATTAATGTTGGTTTTTGGGTTATTATGACAGCTTCAGTGCTTGCCTTTTTATTAGGTGGACTTTACTTTTTATCAGGAAAAGAAGATAACGTAAAAAAGGGAAAACAAATTATTATGTGGGCAATAGTAGCTATTGTTGTTGCTTTACTAGCAAGAGGAATACCTAATTTTATGGAGTCGTTATTAGATCGTTAAACAAAACCCCTCTTATATAAGAGGGGAATTGGCTGAGGTGGCGGAATTGGCAGACGCGCTAGCCTTAGGAGCTAGTGGGGCAACCTGTGGGAGTTCAAGTCTCCCCCTCAGCACAGTATAAATACGCACAATAAGTGCGTATTTAGTTTTCTTTTATCTTAACGGGCTCTTTAGTTTTTTTTGTTACCCTAGGTATCCTTATAGTTAATATTCCATCATTCATTGATGCATCTATCCTTGAGGCATCTATTTCGTCTGGTATTATTATTTTTCTTGAAAAACTACCCCAATAACATTCTTCAATAAAACAATTTGCACCTTCTTCTTTAAACTTCTTTTCTCTTGAACCCTTGATTGTTAAAATGTCATTATCTACGGATATTTTAATATTATTAGGATCTACTGCAGCAACTGCAGATTGTACTATTATTTCTTTATCTGTTTGATAGAAATCAACAGCTAGTTCTCCTTCCGGAGGAGACCACTTTTTTTCAATGATATTACTTTTCTTCCAATTAATGTCGTCTTTTTTTTTCATTTTATTTTGCAAATGCTTGCCATTTTTCTTAACCCATTAAAGGAAACTAAAACAGCAATGAAAAGCGTTATTAAAAAAATAATTGTAAATAGATGAAACTCTTTTATTATAGATAAATTATAGAAAGCATGCAATATGATGGCGATTGAAATGCCTACTATTAATATCTTCTTTTTGTTTTTAATTTCTCTTATTGAAATTGCTATAAAGAAGCCGAGAAGGCCTGATGCTAGGGCGTGAAGAAATGTTCCGCTGGCAAACCTAGTTAGTCCTTGGTTAAATAGTGTTGATAGTTCAAGAGAGCTAAAAATATCTAGCAACCCTTCTTTTACAGGTAGAAGAAAAAGAATATTTTCAACTGTAGCAAAGCCCATAGCTGCAGTTATCATATATATCATTAAGTCTGTTGGTTCATCAAGATGGGAGCTATTTAAAACGGAAAACCTAACTATAAGATATTTTCCTAATTCTTCAATTATAGGTGAAACAACTACTAAAACTATAAAGATATAAGATGATAGGGGGAGGTTATCAAGAAAAGAGACAATAAAATTAGATATTATTAAAATAGGAGCTACTGACAGTGATCCTAATAAAAAAACAGATATAATCTTTTTCTTTGGTTCTGGGTACTTGTCTTGATTTAGAAAAAATAAAAGCCAAGCTAAACTCGGAATTAAAGAGAAGAATATAAAATAGAAAAGATTCATTTATTTTTTATAAGGCCAATCTTCTATTATTAATAAACTTTTTTTGTTTTTTAAAGGAATTTGTTGATATATTTTTTCTGTTATAAATGGTGCAAATGGGTGAAGCGTTTTAATTATTCCACCAAAAACCTCAATTAAAACATATTGTCTTGAAAGACGAGTTTTTTCATCTAATAGTACGGGTTTTGATTTTTCGATAACTTTGTCAGCAAAAACATGCCAAGAATAATGATATATTGTTTCTGCTGCTTCAGAGAAACGAAATCGATCAATAGATTTAGAAACTTTTTTAACCATCTTATCAAAATCATCTAGTATTTTTTTATCTTTATCAGTTAGTTTTATTTTTGATTCAGGATTATAGTCTTCAATATTAAGGGATATAAATCTGTATATGTTCCATATTTTATTTATAAAGTTTCTGTAACCCTTTATCTTTTCTTCTGATATAGATGCATCTTTTCCTGGCATACTACCTATAATAAGAGCTAGTCTTAAAGAGTCTGTTCCATAGACGTCAGTTATTGCTAGAGGATCAATAACATTGCCCTTAGACTTAGACATCTTTCGTCTTTCTTTGTCTCTTATAAGGCCATGTAGATAGATTGTTTTAAATGGGATTTTTTTTGTTGTATATATTCCCATCATAACCATTCTTGCTACCCAGAAAAACAAAATATCATATCCAGTTTCCATTACTGATGTAGGATAAAAGTTTTTAAAATCTTTACTGTCAGGATAGCCGAGCGAAGCAAATGGCCATTGACTAGAAGAAAACCAAGTATCAAAAACATCACTATCTTTCTCTAGATTTTTGCCTTTACAATCAGGGCAAAATTTTGGCTCTTTGCCATCTGTTATTATCCATTTATCAGAACAATCCTTACATCTCCAGGCTGGAATTGATATTCCCCACCAATTCTGTCTAGATATATTCCAGTCTCTTATATTTTTTAGCCAATGAAAATATATTTTTTCAGAGTTTTTAGGAATAATTTGAATACTACCATTCCTAACAGCTTTTATGGCAGGAATTGATAGGTTTTTAGCTTTTATAAACCACTGTTTTTTCAACATTGGTTCTATTACTTTTTTGCATTTATAACAAACAGATACTGAGTGAGTATAGTCATGGTCAATTTTTTCTATTAAGCCATTCTTTTGCATGTCTTTTACAATAACTTCTCTAGCATCCTCAACTTTAAGACCTTCATATATACCAGTATTACTATTTAGTTTTCCGTCATCGTTTATGACCTGTATTGGATCTGGCATTTCTTTTTTATGCTTCTGCCACATATCAAAATCATTAAAATCGTGTGCAGGAGTTATCTTTACGGCTCCAGTTCCAAACTCAGGGTCAACGAAATCATCAGCAATTACAATCATCTCTTTTTCACCAAGAAGTGTTTTTACTTTAATCTTTTTGTTGATGTATTTTTTATATCTTTCATCTTTGGGATGCACTGCTATGGCCGTGTCTCCAAATTTTGTTTCTGGCCTTGTGGTTGCCAAAATAATTGGCCCATACTTCATATAATAAAGAGGATCTTTTCTTTCGACTTTTTCAATTTCAAGATCTGAAAAAGCAGTTTTATGTTTAGTGCAAAAATTAACCAATCTTTCGCCCCTGTATATAAGGCCGTCGTCAACCATCTTTTTAAATGTCTTATATACAGTCTTAATTATCTTTTCATCTAAAGTAAAAGATTCTCTTGACCAGTCTGCAGATGCCCCTAGTTTTTTTAATTGATTTTTAACAATTTTTTTGTTTTCCGACGTATAATCCCAAACCCTTTTATAGAAATCTTCTCTTGTCATTTGAAATCTAGACATGCCCTCCTTTTCAAGTTTTTTTTCGTAGACAACTTGAGTTTCAAACCCTGCATGATCGGTTCCTGGTAGCCATAAAGTTTTTTTACCTTTCATTCGGTTATATCTAATCATAACATCTTCAACTGTTACAAAAACAGCATGACCCATGTGTAGGGGGTCATTGGCATTTGGTGGAGGCATTATTATCGTAAAGCTATCTTTTCTTTTTCCAGGTAAATTATCTGGATTTAAAAAACCACTAGACTCCCAAGAGCTATATATTTCTTCTTCATTTTTTATATGATCGTAATTTTTTTCTATATTCATATCTATAAGTTTGGA
>CAYVNL010000076.1:0-3457 GCA_964452925.1 uncultured Candidatus Saccharibacteria bacterium | reverse complement strand
ATGTATAAGACCTAATGCATATCTGTTTGGTAGATCCCAATTTTCTGGATTTATTGGGTCAGGATAACTCCTGCAGGCAGCTGCAGCGTTATTTGTTGGGTCTTTAACAAGAATAAGATCTGTATTATCTTCTCCACCAGTAAAACCTTCAAAATAAGCCGATGTTATCTCATTTTTATTAGCCCAAGTATATGTTACAGAAAGATCTTCGTTGGCAACTATCATCACATAGCCTGATTCTTTGTGAGCTATCATACCACCCTTACAACTATCGCCAATCTTGCCAGAAACTAAACAATCTCCTAATAATTGATTATAATCTCTTTGAGATACCGTAGTTTGAATTATCTGTTCAGTTTGATTTTCGTTTGATTTAAATAAAATAAGGAAAATGACCCTGGGCTGTTTTGTGATCTGAGAACCCCAAGAACCATTAATATCTTTAAATTTAATATCTTCAATTAATGTTTTTTCTAATGTTATCTGTGAATATGTCTCTGGTAAGTTTGCTTCTGTTGAATCAGAAGAAATTCTTTCAACTATTGATCTGTTTTCAAGAGAAATTTCATGACACTGACCATTTTCATTAATAAACCTTATCGTATTTTCAGAAGCATCAACTAATTCATATGTATTATTAACTTGAATACAATCTCCGTCAGAATCTCTTTCTGCCGATCTTAAACTTCTTGAAACATGCTCTATTGCATAGCTAACTTCTGAGAAAACAGCTTGTTCGTTTAATGTTTTCTGTTGTAAATTAATCGTATTAACTAAAGCAAGAGATATTGCTCCAAAAATTAAAGAAAATATAAAAATTGAAACTAATAGCTCTACAAGAACAAATGCTTTATTTTTTTCTTTTTTAATCATTGTCTTTCCAGTTATAAAGATGAGTTGGAATTATTGTTTCATAATCTTCTCCTTTTTCAGACCAAGAAACTGTAACTACAACCTTAATTCTATTGGTTGGATATGTGTCAATATCAATATTGCTTGTTGCTATTGATCTTTTAAAAATTGTTTCTTCTCCTCCGGTATCATGGCTAAAAAAATCATTTTTATAGTATATAATATTATCTTCTGAGGTATTCTCTATTCCATCAATAGATGTTGAATTATATTCAACAAAACAAAAACTACAATGACCATTTCCTGAACTATAAATACCATCTACATAATCTTTTTCGTTAATAAAATTACTATCTCTAATATTTCTTATGACCTCTATCGCTTCCTGAGCTAAATATGTTGCCGTAAGTTGATTTGAGTTAGCAGAACTAGCCGCTATTGTTTTATGAATAAGACCTATACTTCCAGCTATACCCACCATAAGAACAAACATAGCTATCATTAACTCTAAAAACATAGATCCTTTTTTACGGTATTTTTTATTCATATTATTCATTGTTTAGCATACATCTAAAATAATGGTTTGTAGCTGAACCATCTATCTCTAATGACCCATTTAAAAAATAAAGGTATTGTGGATGGTAAGAAGAGCCATCAAGGATCATTGAAGACGTCCATTCATAATTATCAGCATCAGAATCCCATTCACCACAATCACTTTTAAGATCGCAAGGTAATTGATTTCCTCCAGTACCAGTCCAGTCAACACCATCACAACTACAAGCAGAATTTCCAAAATCTTCTCTTAGTTCTTCACCTGATGGCAGGTGCCAGCCACTCTTACCAGCCCAAATCAAACTATTGCAAATAGATGCTGCAATAGGTCTTTCGATGCATCCATCTATTATTGTTTCTGTGTTCTGTTTTCCATCACCACCTAAAGCCTCAGATATGCTTACGTTATTACACCATTCTTCACTATCAATCGTAGTTGTCCAAGCATTTAAACTGCTATCACAATAAATTACATCACCTCTAATTGTTTTTGATTTATTCTCATCTCCAGAATAACAAAGCTCTTGAGAAACAATACCAATAGCGCCCGACTTATTTATCTCTATAGTTTTTTCCTCACTTAAATCATCTAAAGATATTTTAATTGTTACAGAATTACAACTAGAGGTCCATGGCCCGTCTGTGTTAATGTCACCAATAAATACTTGCTGAGGATTAGACGTGAATACAATTTTACCTGCATCTGTATAGGTATCTATACAATCGTTAAAAACAATACTTGATATTTTGCCTAGATCCAAACTTATCGTCTCTATCTCTTCCTTACAATCCTCTGTTATTTCACCACTACTATTCAAGATATAAACCATTTTTTTGTAAGATTTGCTTACTTCTTCAATCTCTAAAGCATAAGAAACTGGCCCAGTATTAGAGCATCCAGTTATTGTATATTCTGAAAAATTCATACTTTTGTCGACAAGATCTCTAATATCTTGGACCATACGAGTAACTGATTTTTCTAAGCTGAAATTACCCGTCATAGAGCTAAAGCCAACTAATACAAGAGCGGTCATCATTGATATAATACCTAAAACAACCATCATCTCTATCAACGTAACTCCTCTTTTTTTATTACCTATCTTCATTTTTAAATTAAATTAAGATACCAATTTAAAATATTTTCTCCCCAGAAAAAAGCTAAGGACGTTCCTAATATTAAAAATGGAGCAAAGGGAATTTCTGATCCTAATTTCTTTTTTCTTACTAATATTAGCCCTATTCCTAGTATAGCACCTAAAGTAAAAGATAAAAATAGTCCTACTAAAACGTTAGGAAAACCAAGGAAAAGACCAATAAATATTGCTAATTTAACATCTCCAAATCCAATCCAATTGCCTTTAGATATTATAAATATTAAAAGAAAAAATCCAGACACTGCTAATCCTGAGAAGATAAAAGGCAATATATTTGATAGAAAAACTGTTTTATTTAAAACTAAAAATAGATGCCAAGCAAGAGTAGCTCCTATTATGCTAATTGTCGCTCCATCTGGAATAATGAAATGTTTAAAATCATAAACCGTAATAACTATCATTAAGGAAAATATTATTAATAAAAATATAGCTTCAATTAGACCATTAAAGGTAAGTAGATAATCTCTTTGGCTGTAAATGATAAAAACAAAAACTATACCAGTTATTACCTCTATTAAGGGGTACCTAAAAGATATCTTTTCTGAGCAGTTTCTACATCTTCCTTTAAGAATAAAAAAGCTGACTATTGGAATTAAGTCTTTAGACTCTATATTTTTCTTACAATTAGGACAATAAGATCTTCCTTTAACAAAACTATCACCCACCTCTATTCTGTAAATAAGGCAGTTTAGGAAAGAACCAACGAATGAACCTATGATAAATGAAAATAAATAAATCATTGATTTTATTATAAACGAAAAAAGGTAAATAATAAATAGTTAAAAAAAAGACCTCTATAAGAGGTCTTTTTAGCTTTCTATTGTCCCTATTATGTAGGTTACTCACAAGCATTTCCATTACATTCCATATCCCTTGACGATGTTCCTTCAGAAGAA
>CAYVNL010000075.1:0-11429 GCA_964452925.1 uncultured Candidatus Saccharibacteria bacterium | reverse complement strand
ATTATAATAAATTTCGACCTTGTATAACTTTAACCAATTTATGTTATGAAATCAACAATTAAATTGAAAAAAATTCTTTCCCCAACGAAATCGCCAATTAGTTTTTGAGCCCAAAACTCCCTACAATTTGGCCGCCGTTTGCGGCGGCTGTGCACAAAACGGCTTGCAATTTTTTCCCTGGTGCCCCGCGCAGGACTCGAACCTGCAACCACCGGCTTAAAAGGCCGTTACTCTACCATTGAGTTAGCGGGGCTTAATTATAATCCTTCCTTTTTCAAACTCTTTAATACCTCTTTTTGATTTTTTGTCAATTCTTTTGGTAATTCAATGTTAACTTTTAAAAATAAATTCCCCTTACCAAAACCTGAAAAATGCGGTATTCCTTTGCCTGATATTTTAAATATTTTTCCCGAAGATGTTCCTGATGGTATTTTTACAAATATTTTCTTTCCATCTATTGTCTTAATTGAAACTTCTCCGCCCAAAACAGCAGTAGAAAAAGGCATTGATGTTGTTGCATATAAATCATCACCTTTTCTAGAAAAAACGGAATGATCTTTAACCAATATTCTAATATACAAGTCACCTGGATCTCCGCCCTTTTTACCAGCCTCTCCTTTACCAACAGCTTTTAATATTTGGTTTGAGTCAACTCCTGCCGGAATAACAACCGAAATCTCTTCCTCTTTTTTTATCCTTCCCTCACCCTTACATACATTACAATTTTTTTCTGGTTTTTGACCTTCGCCGTGACATTCAGGGCAAATAACATCTTTAGTGTAAGAACCAAAAATACTTCTCTTTATTTCTCTGACAAAACCAGTTCCCCTACAAGAAACACATTGATTTTTTTCTGTTCCTGGTTCAGAACCATCACCACCACATCTATCACAAGAAACAAATTTATTTATTTTAAATTTTTTTTCTTGACTTTTAAGCGTGGATTCCATTGTTACCTCAAAACTAATCTCAATATCTTTACCTCTTCTATTGTCCCTAGATCCACTAGAGGAATGATTAAAGGCATTTTCAAATATATCTCCTAGATCACCAAATTCAAAATTAAAACCATCAAACCCTGAACCATCAAAATCAAATCCAGATTGATTATTCGAACCATCAAAAACTCTTCCGAACTGATCGTATTGCTTTCTTTTTCCGTCGTCTGAAAGTGCCTGATATGCCTCGTTTATCTCTTTAAATTTTGCTTCATCACCATCTTTTTTGTCTGGATGATATTTATGAGCTAATTTACGATAAGATTTTTTTATTTCTTCTTTTGAAGCATCTCTAGAAACACCTAGTATTTTGTAATAATCTTTCATTGGTATTAAATTTTGAATTCTGCCAACAAAAGGCAGAATTCAAAACAAATAATTATTCTTCTTTATATTCTCCTTCTTCTGCTTTATCTTCAGTATCTTTTTTTTCGCCAGAATCATCTTTTTTTTCTGGTTCATCTTTATACATCTCTGAACCTATTTTCTGTATTGCTGAAGAAAGGTTTGATGTTTTTTCTTTTATCTCGTCTATGTTATCACTATCTTTTATTTTTTTCAACTCTTCTATCTTTTCATTAATTTCTTTTTTATCTTCTTCTTTTATTTTATCCCCCGCATCACTAATAGTTTTTTCTGAAATGCTAATAGTACTATCTGCTATGTTTTTTGCTTCAATTAATTCTTTCTTTTTATTATCCTCTTCTAGGTGAGTTTCTGCTTCTTTTTTCATCCTTTCAACCTCTTCTTTTGATATATTAGAAGCACCTTCTATTCTAATTGACTGAGATTTTCCAGTTGCCTTATCTTTTGCTGAAACACTTAATATTCCATTGGCATCAATATCAAAAGTAACTTCTATTTGAGGTACTCCTCTTGGAGCAGCAGGAATTCCTTCAAGTATAAACCTACCCAATGTTTTATTATCTGAAGCCATGGGTCGCTCACCTTGTAAAACATGAACATCTACAGACGGTTGATTGTCTGAAGCTGTTGAAAATGTTTGAGTTTTAGAAGTTGGTATTGTTGTGTTTTTCTCAATTAAAACAGTATTAACACTACCAAAGGTTTCTATACCTAATGAAAGAGGCGTTACATCCAATAAGAGAACATCTTTAACGTCTCCTTGTAATATTCCAGCCTCAACTGCTGCGCCTAATGCTACGACCTCATCAGGATTTATCTCTTTATTTGGCTCTTTGTTAAATAATCTTTTTATTTCTTCTTGAATTTTAGGCATTCTCGTTTGACCACCAACAAGAATAACTGCATCTATTTTATTAATTTCAATTTTTGATTCCTTAATTGTTTTTTTAGATATCTCTATAGATCTATCTATATACTCCTTAACAAGACCTTCTAGCTTAGATCTATTCATTTTTAAATATAAATGCTTGGGTCCTGAATTGTCAGATGTTATGAATGGGATATTTATTTCTGTTTCAAGCGAACTAGATAATTCTATTTTTGCTTTTTCAGCTGATTCTTTTAGTCTTTGTAGAGCTAGTTTATCTTTTGAAAGATCTATTCCTTGATCTTTCTTAAATTCTTCAATTATCCATCCCACTATTTTATTATCAAAATCCTCTCCTCCAAGATGAGTATCCCCTCCCGTAGACTTAACTTCAACCGTATCTTCTCCTATATCTAAAACCGAAACATCAAAAGTTCCTCCACCAAAGTCATAAACAGCTACTTGTTGATCTTTCTTTTTTGTTAAACCATAAGCTAGTGCAGCTGCCGTTGGTTCGTTGATAACTCTTTTAACGTTTAACCCAGCTATTTCTCCAGCTACCTTTGTTTCTTTTCTTTGAGCATCGTCAAAATATGCTGGACAGGTAATTATAGCATCTGTTATCTTTTCACCTATTTTTTCTTCTGCATCTTTTTTCAATTTCTGAAGAATCATTGCTGATATTTCTGTTGGTTTATACCATTTATCACCCATCTTAACCTCAACGCTACCATCTGATGATTCTTTTATTTCATATGGAAGATTTTTTTTACTTTCTTGAACTTCTTTATCTGAGTATTTTCTACCAATAAGACGCTTTACTGCAAATATTGTATTTTCAGAGTTTGTTATTTGTTGTCTTCTAGCAACAACACCAACAATCCTTTCATTGTTTTTAGTTAACGCAATTACTGATGGTGTTGTTCTCCCGCCTTCGCTATTTTCAATTATTTTTGGCTCTCCGCCTTCAACAATTGCCATAGCTGAAAAAGTTGTTCCTAAATCGATACCAAGTATTTTTGACATATTTTTTTAAAAATTAATTTATAATTATTTTATTACCCTAACCTTTGATGCTCTTAATAATTTACCTTTTCTCGTATATCCTTTTAATATTTCTTCAAGAATAGTGCCACTCTTTCCCTTAGCTTCTACAATCTCAACGGCTTCATGGTGATTGGGGTCAAAATCTTTACCTAAACAAACAATTTCTTGAACCTCCATTTTTCTAAAAAAAACATTTAATTTGTTTTTTATCTGAAGAAATCCTTTTACAAAATCATTATTTTCTTTTTCGTTTATAGGTATACTATCTTCTGCCATATCGAAACTATCTGCTATCTCAATAATTTCAGATATTATCATTTCCTCTGTATAATCGGATATTCTTTTTATTCTTTCTAATTCTGATGATTTATAGTTACTAAAATCTGCCTTTGATCTTTTCCACCCATCTAAATATTCTTCTTTTTCCTTATTGCAAATTTCTAACTTTTTGTTTAATTCTTCTATTTCTTTTTTATTCATAAATTATTATTATTTAATATTTTTGAAATTGAATTTAATAAAAATATATTTTTATCATAAGCCATTCTTTTTGGTCCAAGGATAGCAACAATCCCCTCTTTTTCATTAAAAAAAACACACTTAGATACAATTAAACTAAAATCTTTCGATCTTAGTGATGGTGCCTCGTCTCCGATATATACTCTTGCAGAGAAAAAATCTAAATTAAAATCATCAATCCTTTCCTCAAAACGATCAACCATTAAAAGAAATTCTCTAACTTTTTTAATGTCTGAAAATTCAGGACCATTAAATGCACTTGACCATCCTTCTTTTATAAAAATACCGTCATCTAATAAGTATGAAATTGTAAGACTAGAAGAAATCGAAGATATTATTCTGTTGAACTCTTTTAAAAAAATATTTCTGTCTTCTGTCTTTTTTCTGATTTTCTTTATTTTTTTAAAAACTTTTTCGCTGGAATTATTTTTTCTTTGCTTTAAAGAGTCAACAAAAAACCTATAACCCTTATCTGTCGGTATTCTCCCCGAAGATGTGTGGGGTTTATATAAATAACCCATTTCAGTTAATGATTGCATTTCATGTCTTATTGTTGCAGAAGACAATCCAAAACTACACCTCTCTTTTAGATAATTAGAACTAACGGGATCAAAAGAACTTATATAAAATTTAATTAACTTATTTAGTATCTGCTCTTGTCTTTTTTTTATCATAATTACATTCTTCTAACAGATTATAGCAAATAAAAACTAGCAGTCAAGGTTTTAGATTGCTAATTATTTTTATTTAGAATATACCTTATCTCCGAACCTAAAATCTATGTATTCTATACCTTTTAATTCTTTATCTGTGATACTGTTAATAAATATATTGAGTTTTTTAACTTGTTTTTTCAAATTTTCTTTAAAACTGAACTTTAATACTAACCCCTTATCTGTTTTTGCAAAAACATTATTATCAGATATTTCTAATATAATTATTTTAAGATTTTCGGACTGGGAAAATATTGTATATAAAAAATTAATTTTTTCTTTAGATATAACATTTCCACTATTATAATTATTATTCGTTTCTTTTAATATCTTAACTAGGCCATGGTTTGTATTATTTTTATTTAAAAAAATAAAGCCTTCTTCGTCTATTAAAAAACAATCGCCTGTTAAGTCTTTGCACCAAAAAGCAATTGGTATTCTTTTTGTTATATCTATCTTTATTGTATTTGGTAATTTTTTTATTATTTCAACTTTTTTAATTTCTGGAAAAATATTTAATATTTCGCTTGATTCCTTTTGGGTGTTAAATAAAAAAATTGAACTAGATTTAAAAAATATTATTTTTTTATTCATTTTTTCCTCAACTAAAGAAGTTATTTCTCTTTCTAATAAACTTCCTGGTTTTGTAAATTCAATTTCATCTATTGACCAAAAGTCAAAAAATAAAATAAAACATCCTATGAATAGTGTTATAAATAAAAATAATTGACTAAACCAAAAAAACTTTTTTTTATAAAAAGGTTTCTTTATCTTTTTTTTATATGATTTTTTAAATTTTGTTTTTTTAGCCATTTCCTTTCTTCATTTTTTCAAAAAAATATGTAATAAGGTATTTCTTTGATAGTGGAAAATCTCTTGTTTTAGAATAATTTATTTCTTTTCCTCCAAAACCTTTTTTAAAATAAGTTAATCCAAACCATTTATGATTTTTTCTATCTGTTGGTGCTATTGACCAAAAATCATAACTATAACAACCTCTTTTTTTTGCTTCCTTAATTGCTTCCCACTGGATTAAATGTGGTACCGAAATTTTACTCTTAAGTGGTAGCGATGCTCCATGATGATAAAATCCTTTTTTAGACCAAAAAACAATAAATGCCCCAGCAACCAATTCTTTTTTATAAAATCCTAAAAAAATTAAAACTTGATCATCTCTTGAAAAAATATCAAATTCTTTTTCAATATAACTAAAAGAAAAAGGTTTGAATTTTTGCCTTTTTGAGGTTTCCTTAATTAAGCTATAAAAATCTTTAATATTTTTTCTATCCTTTGAAACAATTATTTCAATGTCCTTGTTTTTTAGCGCCCTTCTTATTTTCCTAGAGTGCTCTTTCTTCATTTCAGATAAAATCTGATGTTCTTCTTTTCTTAAAATTAATTCCCAGCTCTTAGTGGGAAAAACAAGTGATGGCGATAATTTAAATCCAAAATCATCGATAACTTTTTCAGCTAAACTTTCATTCTCGTAAATTGGAGCTATTCTTATAAAAGAAACTTTTTCTTTTTTTGCAATATCTTTAATTTTTTCAAGAGATAATTCTAATCCTTCTTTTGATTTGAAAAAAATAAAATGAGGTAAAAATATATAATCACCTTTTCTAGTGTTAATTCTATGAGCTAAAAATAAAGAATCAATCTCTTCACTGTCATTTAAAATAGCTACCCTCCAAATCTTATCCCCCATTATTTTTCTAAATTCTCCCCAATTCCAAGAATTTAAAAAGGTTCTTTTTTCTATTCCTTTAAAAAAAGACTCCCAAAGATTCTTATCTTTTATTTCTTTTATAACCATTACCTTACCTCTTCTTTACCAACATATTTTTGTAAAACATCGGGAACCTTAACACTTCCATCTTCTTGTTGATAGTTTTCAAGTATAGATATTAAAATTCTAGGAGATGCTATAACTGTATTGTTTAAGCTATAAGGAAAATTTTTTTCACCTTTTTCGTTTTGATATTTTATATTAAGTCTTCTTGTCTGCCAATCGGTTAGACTAGAATCAGAGTGTGTCTCTCCATAGTCATTCCTTGATGGCATCCAAGTTTCAATGTCATACATTTTATATTTACCAGCACCCATATCACCACTACAAATCTGAATTACTCTATAGGGAAGTTTTAATTCTTCTAATATTTCCTCTGATATTTTTCTCATTTCTTCTAGGTGCTTATTTGACTTTTCGATACTATCTTCACATAAAATAATTTGCTCTACTTTCATGAATTCATGAACCCTGTAAAGACCTTTTGTGTCTTTACCATAACTACCAACTTCTGAACGATAACAAGTAGAAAAACTACAACATTTTATTGGTAATTCTTCTTTTTTAAGAACACTGTTTGAGTAGTAAGCCATTAAAGATGGCTCTGATGTTCCCGCTAAGTAAACCTTCTCTTTATCTTCCGAAGATATTCTTCCTGGATTTGCTATTTGATAAACTTCTTCTTTTCCAAATGGAAAATGACCACTTCCATATAAAGCGAATTCTTTTAATATTGTAGGAGCTATCATTAAAGAAAATCCTTTTTCTTTCATTTTATTAATAGCATACCACGTTAATCCAAGAGACATCAAAACTGCTTCATTCTTAAGATAATAACCCCTAAAACCACTAACCTTTGAACCGGTTTCAATGTCTATTAAATTTAATTTTTTACCTATCTCTATATGGTCTTTTACTTTAAAATTAAATACAGGGGGCTCACCCACTCTTGAAATTTCTTTGTTGTCATTATCGCTTAACCCAATTGGAGTGTCTTCAGAATAAACGTTTGGCACTAACATCATTTTTTCATGAAAAGAATCCTCTGTGATCCTTAGTTCTTCTACAAGATTTTTATATTCTTGTTTTATTTTTCTTGCACTATCTATATCTTCTTTTGCTATTTTCTTCTGCTCTGATCTAAGCTTCTCTGTTTTTTCTATCAAAAGTCTTCTTTTTTTATCTACCTCTAAAAGATTGTCTATATCTAAATCTATTTTTTTATTCTTAACAACTACTTTCATTAATTCTGGATTTTCTTTTATAAATTTTATATCCATCATATTTTTATCTATTTTTAGGTTTCATTAATGGAAATATTTGACATTCTCTAGCTGGTTTATCCATTAAAAAACTGAATAGCCTTTCAGATAAACCAAAACCACAAGCTGGTGGCATACCATATTCTAATGCCTCTATAAAATCTTGATCTGTCATTTGAGCCTCCTCATCTCCACTATCTCTTAGTTTCTGTTGCTCATTAAATCTTTCACTTTGATCTATCGGATCATTTAGCTCGCTATAGCCATTGCCAAGCTCTGAACCAGCCAATATGACTTGAAATCTTGCAGCAACCTCGGGGTTTTTTTCATTTCTTTTTGCTAAAGGAGATACTTCTATTGGAACATTAATTAAAAATCCTGGTCCTGCAATTTTCTTACGACAATATTTCCAAAGACTATCAATTGCTCTGTTTCTATTAAATCCTTTTTTGTCATATTTAACATTAAGTTTTTCAAGGGTTTTTTTTATTTCTTTTAATGTTACGTTATTAATATCAATTTTCGTATATTTACTTATGGTAGACCTATAGTCATATCTTTCCCATTTTTTAGATAAATCTACCTTAAAACCCCTAATGTTAAATTTTGTTGTTTTGAATGTTTTTTTAGCAACATAGTTATAAAGTTCTTCGACAACACTCATCCCTTGTTTGTAATCTGCATATGCCCAATAAAACTCCATCTGAGTGTAATCTTGAAGATGCTCTGCGTCCATGCCTTCGTTTCTAAATTGTCTTCCTATTTCAAAGGTTTTTTCAATTCCAGCAACCATAAGTCTTTTTTGCCATAATTCACCCATTGATATTCTTAGGTAAACATTCATATCTAGTGCATTATAATAGGTTTCAAATGGTTTAGCATCGGCTCCCCCAGCTGTTGTTTCAAGAACTGGAGTCTCAACCTCTAAAAATCCTTTTTTGGTTAGAAAATATCTAATTGAATTCCAAAAAATAGCCCTTTTTTGAATCATCTCTCTAACCTCTGAATTAAATATAATATCTAGGTACCTTTTTCTAAAGCGATCCTCTTCGTCTTTTAGGCCATGCCATTTTTCAGGAAGAGGAACTATACTCTTGCTAATTATCCTTATTTTTTTAACCTGAATTGTTTTTTCGTTTTTTTTAGTTAAGAAAAATGTTCCTTGAACCTCCACGAAATCACCAACATCAATTGTATCTAAGTAAAACTTATATGCTTTTTCACCAATAGAATTTTCTCTAACAAAAACCTGAATAAGCCCTGTTCCATCCTCTATATCCATAAAAGATGCCTTACCATGAGTTCTTAAGGCTCTAGCCCTACCAACTAAAAAAATCTCTTTCTTGTTTTCAGATATTTTTAAAAAATCCTTTAAAGCTTCTTTGTTGGTATGGGTCCTGTTTACTTGAACTGGATAAGGGTTTTCCCCAGATATTTTAATTTTTTTAATCTTATTTATTCTGTTCTTTCTTATTTCGTCTATGGTTGCCATATTTTTTATTTAATTTCTATAATTTTATATACTACCTTTTCTTTTGACGGTAATTCAATTTCACAGAAATCTCCACAAGATTTACCAATAAATGATTTTCCTATTGGTGATTCTTCTGATATTTTATTATTAATTGGATCTGATTCTATTGCACTTACAATATTAAATACCATCTCATCTTCTCCTAACCTAACCCTTATAATAGACCCAACAGAAACAACGTTGCTATTTTTAGGTTGATATATTTTTGATGTTTTAATGATATTTTGAATCTCAATTATTCTCCCCTCAAGAAAACTCTGAGCCTCTTTAGCTTCATCGTATGCTGCGTTTTCTCTAAGGTCACCAAAAGATATTGCTTCTCTTAATCTTTCAGCAATTTCTTTTCTTTTCTCTTTCTTAAGGTAATCTAGCTCTTTCTTTAGTTTTTCTAAAGTCTCTGTTGTAATTTCTTTTTTCATCTATTATTAAAATACCATTCTAAGACCTCTTTTGCAACTGGTAACGTTGCAGCCCTAACCCCTTTTACCTCTTCTATCATAATAGTTAAAACTATTTCTGGATTATCATATGGAGCAAAAACAGTTACCCAGTTATGGTAATGTCCTAATTTTGGTATTTGAGCTGTTCCGGTCTTAGCTGCTACGTCAACCGAAAGATTACTTAAAGTTTTAGCTGATCCATAGGTAACCGCTTCTTTCATCCCTTGCCTTATAGTTTCAATATTATTTATGTCAATAAAATTGCTATTTAATATCTCTGGACTATTAACCATTACCTCTTTACCGTTACTATCTAATGATTTCCAAACTATCATTGGTTTAAAAAGATTACCACCATTAGCTATTGCTGAAAATGAAGTCACAACTTGTATCGGTGTTGTTAATATGTAGCCTTGACCTATTGAAAGATTATAACTATCGCCAATTGTCCATTTTGTTTTTATATTTTCCATTTTCCATTCAGGGTCAGGTATTAATCCTGTTTTTTCATTAGGAAGATCTATTTTTGTTTTTGATCCCCAACCAAAAAAACTTAAATATTCTTTTATCTTTTCTACCCCTAAGCCTTTTTGGTCTTCATATCCTCCACCAATCATATAAAAATAAACATTACTAGAAAGAGCAATGGCCTTTTTCATGGTAAACCAACCAGGAGATGCTAGGTCGGTAAATATAGACAAACTTAATGGGTCCCAGGGGTTTGGTATTGTTATTTTTCCAGAAGAATAAATTTGTTTTTCCGAAGAAATAACGCCTTCTTCTAGGGCAGCGACACCTATTAATGGTTTTATTATTGATCCGGCTGGGTAGTTTCCAGATACCACTCTATTAAACATAGGCATAGCGGGATCATTAAAAAGAGATATTAAAGATTCATTATTTTTATTACCCGAAAAAAGATTATTATTAAATCCAGGATAACTAATCATTGAAAGAACGGCGCCGTTTCTAGGATCCATGGCTATCGCAACCGCATTTTTAGAACCAACATCATTAACTATTTTTTCTATCTCTTCATATATTTTTAGTTGAAGGTCAGAGTCAATCCAAAGTACTAAGTCATTGCCAGATTGAGCAACTGAAAAAATCTCTTCTGATTTAACATTTCCTTCAGCATCTTTTTCTATCTTTATTTTACCTGGAACTATTTTTAAATCTTCTTCATAGGATCGCTCAACTCCTGATTTTCCTATATAGTCATCTGCTGAATACTCGTTATTAGATAAATCAATTTCATCTTGAGATATTTTTCCCGTATATCCAATTATGTGAGAAAAAACATTTGGATTAATATAATTTCTAAACGATTTTTTTGATATTTCGAAACCATTAAAATCTTTTATCTTTAATTGTAAGAAAATTAAATCTTCTTTTTCTACAGAATCTAATATAACAACAAAGCGATCCTTTGATTCTTCAATCTTGTTTATTGTTTTTTCATATTCTAAATCTATAACCTCTAACATCTCTTTAATGTTTTCTTCCCAACCATCAACAATACCTTCTTTTTTATTGAAAATTAAACTAAATTCTGAATCATTAAAAACAAGCTGATTCATGTTTTTGTCATATATAACCCCCCTAAGAGCATCTACTGACATATACTTAAAACGATTCTTTTCAGCCATTGTGCTATATTTATCATTTTCTATTACCTGTAGTTGAAAGGATCTAAAAAAAAGAAGGGCTATCACTAAAAAAACAAAAAAGAATAAAAAATAAAAAGATTTATTTATTAAAGAAACCTCCAAGGTTCTTTCGTTAAATTCGTTTTTTAGGTTTACTCTATCAGGAAGTATTTCTTCGGGTTGAATTTCTTTTTTATCTACGTAAGTATTAAAAAAAATAAATATGTTTTCTAGAATTATTAATTTT
>CAYVNL010000074.1:0-13527 GCA_964452925.1 uncultured Candidatus Saccharibacteria bacterium | reverse complement strand
CTACTAAAAGTTCTATTAAAGTAAAACCTTTTTTATTTTTCATATTATTTTTAAAGTTATTACGACCTTTCTTATCTTATGTTTAATTATATTAACAATACGGTTTAAAAGTCAAGAGTTTAAACTGTCATTTGATATATCGGTGTTAGCATTGAAACAACCATAAGACCGACAAGTCCTCCGATAAATATAATCATTACTGGTTCTATTAATTTTATCATTGTTTCTAATGCATTATCTAGTTCTTTTTTATAGAAATTAACAACGTTAACCAAAGAAGTGTCAATATTGCCTGTTTTTTCTCCGACTATAACCATTTGAATAAATAAAACTGGAAAATATTTTGGATACCTTATAAAAACTGAGCTCATCTGGTCTCCTTTTCTAACGTTATCGCGAGCTTTTAAAATTACCTTTTTATATGTCTCACTATTTAAAACTCCAGCTGTAACTTCAAGGGCTTGAACTATAGGTAATCCTCCAGAGATTAATGTTGAAAGATTTTCTGAAACCCTTACTAAATTCATTTTTTTAATAAAAGTTCCAATTATAGGTATTCTTAGATATATTTTATCTAATATTTTCCTTCCACTATCTGTTTTTTTAAACTTAATAAAAGATACTATTAGCAATATGATTGAAGTTACTGGTATCCACCAATAATTTACAAGAAAATCTCCCATTCCAAGAATTATTTTAGTACTAAGAGGAACGTCCATGCCTCTAAAGATATCACTCAGTCCTGGAACAACGAAAACAATTAACAATATTAATATCGCAAAAAAGACTGCCAAAATAAAAGCTGGATATATTAAAGAACCTATTATTTTACTATTAAAGTTATGTTCTTTCTCTGTATGGTCTGCTAGATATTCAAAAACCTCTGAAAGACGACCCGATGCTTCTCCTGATCTTACCATTCCGATATAAAAGGTGGAGAATGTTTTTGGGTAACTTGATAAAGCCAAAGAAAGAGCTGTTCCGCTCTCAACCTTATCACTGATGATAAGCGTTTGCTCTTTTAATGATCTTTTTTTTGTTTGTTTAGCAATAGATCTTAACGACTCAACTATAGGAATTCCTGCCTTAAAAAGAATTGCTAGCTGTCTTGAAAATAAAACTATGTCTTTAGACTTAACTTTATCAAAAAGTCTAATATTTTTTTGATAGAAAACATCCTTTCTTTCTCTTAAAGAAATTATATAAATATTATTTTTTTGAAGCATTTCAACTGCATCTTCTTTTGAAGAGGCGTCTATAAACCCTGATTGAGTTCTTCCATCTTTTATTTTACCTTTATATTCAAATTTCATATTATCGATTTTTTAAGTTCATTTGGTCTTCGGGAATAAATTAAAGCATTATCTATTGATATCTCTCCTTTTCGAATTAAATACGACAAATGCTTGTTTAGACTTGTCATTCCTTCCCCTCCAGAAGTTTCAATAACAAAATCCAATTCATGAACTCTGTTTTCTCTTATTATGTTAGCGGTTGCTGAATTAGAAAACATAATCTCGCATGCAGGAATAAGACCTCCTTCTTCTCTAGAAATTAATCTTTGAGAAACTACACCTAAAAGAGATGTTGCTAATTGAGATCTTATTTGGTTTTGCTGTTCTCCAGGAAATGAATCTATTATTCGATGCATTGTTTCACTGGCAGAATTCGTATGAAGGGTTGAAAAAACTAAATGTCCTGTTTCAGCTGCAGTTATTACCGTTGATATTGTTTCTGGGTCTCTCATTTCTCCAACAACAATAACGTCCGGGTCTTGCCTAAAAACTGACTTTAGTGCTTTCGAAAAAGATTCTGTGTCATAATTAACCTCTCTTTGTTCTATTACTGATCTTTGGTCTTTGAATATATATTCTATAGGATCTTCTATTGTAATAATTCTTTTAAATTGCTCTTTATTAATTTTATTTATTAGCGAAGCTAGCGTTGTTGATTTTCCATGAGAAGACGGTCCGGTTATAAGAACTAATCCCTGATTAGCTTCCGTGAACTTATTTAAAATCGGTGGTAAGTTTAACTCTTCTAATGTTTTAATGTCTACCGAAACTCTTCTTAAAGAACAAGATATTTTTCCTGTTTGAAAAAAAGCGTTAACGCGAAAACGATTGTCTTTATAGCTATAAGAAAAATCGATTTCTTTGTCTTTGATAAATCTATCTACCTGACCCTCTGTCATCATACTCAAAACCATTCCTTTAGCAGACTCTGGACTTATCTTTTCAAATTCATTAGCTTTTAAAAGCTTTCCAACTACTCTTATTGTTGGTGGATGGTTAACTGATATATGTAAGTCTGATGCTTCTTTCTCTATAGTTAAAGATAGAAGTTCTTCTAATTTGCTTTTATAATCATTCATATTGTTCTTCCGTTACTCTTATAACCTCTTCAACCGAAGTTATTCCTTTTAATACTTTCAAGGTTCCATCTTGTTTTATCGTAATCATTCCTTGTCTTTTTGCTTCATCAGCTATTTTTTCTTCTGTTGGTTCACTTACAACTATCCTAGCTAGTTCTTCTGTCATTTCAATGATTTCAAATAAACCGATTCTTCCTTTATATCCTTTGTTGTTACACCTTTTACAACCAACAGCTTCATAAACTTCAGGATAAGATCTGTCTATTTTTTTCTTCATATCCTCAGGAAGAGATTCTATCTGTTCTTCAATGGCCTTTAAAACATTACCTTCTAGCTTTTTTTTCTTTTTACAATAAGGACAAAGAACACCAACCAGCCTTTGACTTATAGCTACGCTCAAAGAAGAAGGAATAAGAAATGGCGCTATTCCCATATCTATTAACCTGGGAATAACACCAACAGCATTATTCGTGTGAAGAGTTGATAGAACTATATGACCAGTAAGAGCTGCATGAACAACAAGGTCCCCAGTCTCTTCATCTCGAGCCTCTCCAACCATAATAATGTCTGGATCTTGCCTTAATATATGTCTTAATCCTTGAGAAAAATTATAACCTATTTCAGGTCTTACCTGTGAATGATTTATTCCTTTCATAAAATATTCTATCGGATCTTCAAGGGTAACTATATTAACATCGTCTTGATTTAATATTCTTAAAAGAGAGTAAAGTGTTGTTGTTTTACCTGATCCAGTAGGACCAGTCGCGAGTATCAACCCATAAGGCTTGCTAACAGCATCTTTAACTATCCTTAAGTTCCTTTCTTCTAGTCCCAGGTCTTTTAATGTTTGAGCTCCTTCTTCAGCAACCAAAACTCTCATCACAACTTTTTCTCCCAATGAAGTTGGAAAAGTTGAAACTCTTAAATCAATTTCTTTGTCATAAACTGTTTGAGAAAATCTTCCATCTTGAGGAAACCTAGTTTCATCTATTTTAAGATTTGATAATATTTTAATTCTTGCAATTATTGCTGAATGAATCTTTATTGGAAGAAATATAGAAGAGTGAAGATCTCCATCAATTCTAAACCTAACCCTAGAATTATCCCTAGATGGTTCTATGTGAATATCAGATGCGCCACCATCAACAGCATACTTAAGTATAACATCAACCATCTTAATAACTGGAGCGTCTTGATTCAAAGATCTGTCTTCTATCTCCTTATTGAATATTTTAGGTTCTAAGCTTTCCTTTTTTATCTCAAATTCTAAATTTTCCAATGCTTTTGAGAATTCTTTTTTGAGAGCACTATACTGTTTTATTATTTCATTGAAATTACTAATACTTATTAAATATATTTTATATGAAAAATTATTTTGTCGAGAAAGAAAGCTAATAACTTCCTGAGTTTTAAGATCTTCTGGATAAACC
Source organism: uncultured Candidatus Saccharibacteria bacterium (assembly GCA_964452925.1). Classification (GTDB taxonomy): domain Bacteria; phylum Patescibacteriota; class Minisyncoccia; order Minisyncoccales; family CSSED10-335; genus CAYVNL01. Next base: position 9,723 of record CAYVNL010000074.1, on the reverse strand, counting down.
ATTCCTATTTCTAAAAACTTTTCATCCAAAGAAAGCGGCACCATTTTATAGTGCTTAGCAGATTCTTCAGATATAAACTCTAAAGCCTTAAGATGAATTTCTTCAGGTTCAATTCTTTTATAAGGAAAGCCAACTAAATCACTTTTTAACTTGAACAAGGAATCTTCTAGTATAATATTTTTAGCTAAGATAATCTCTTCTTCTTTTTTGTCTGTTTTTTTAATTTCTTCCTGAATAGCAAGAACGTCTTTTTCTTTTATAATGCCTTCCTGGATTAGCTTTTTTAATAAATTTGACATTATTTTTATTGAGAAATAAATGGATTATTTTTCCCGATATTACCATCAAATGGTTTAATTGTCTCAAACGAAGTAAATTCTTCTATTTTATAGTCTATTTCTAAAGAAGAAATAATTTCTATTGTTTCTTTAAAATCATTTTTTGTTTCTAGTCTTGTTACGGGCCTATCAAAATCAAGATTAATTCCTCTTAAATAAAAAAGGCTCATGAAAACTATTGAAAAAAATAATATATAAACGAAAGCTCCTTTTACCTCTTGTCTAAATGAATAATCGTTGTTCATATTTTAATAAGAATAAGTTTTTAATGTTACAGAAACGGAATAATTAGTTAGGTCACTCTCAGCTAATGCTATGGAAACGCTTTCTATGGCATTAACTTTAACTGAATTTTCTATGGCTCTTAAAAATTCTTTTACTTTTTGATAGTTTTCCGCGACAACTCTCATGGTTAGTGTTGCTTGTTTTATGTTTGGCCTTTCTGGTACCGAGCTTATCAAGAAAGGTCCAACAGAAGATAATTCAACTCCCGAAATTTCATTCGGAAGTTCTTCGAAATGAATTGTTAGTGAGGCAATTGATGGGTCTTCGGAAAGACCAGTTTTAATTATTTCTAGCGTATCCTTATATTGATCTAATTGTTTTTCAGATTCTTTTAATATTAACAGGTAATCTTCTTCAATTCTAAGCTCTTCTTTCTCTCTTTCTAAAAAGCTTTCTTGATCTAAAAAATCATGATACATGGGCAAGAAAACAAAAAAGACTAGTAATATTACAAGGAAGTAAGGTATTAGTGCTGTTTTTATTTTCATTTTTTTATTGTTATTGATATTGGAAAACTAACGCGACCATCAACATCTCTATTAAAACTAGCTGCGCTAAAACTTTCTATATCATTAGAATTTTTAAATATATTTATTTGCTGATCATAAACAATTAAATCTTTTGCATTCCCAACTGTGCTTATGCTTCCACTTATAGGATTCATTTGAAGACCTGAAATATATACGTCTGGATGTAAGTTGCCTTCAATAAATCTAAACATCTTATCTATTGTTTCTGAGTTTCTTTGGTTTAGTAAATAATCAAAATCTTTCGCTTTTATCTCATAATCTTGAAGATTTTTTTCTATTCTGTTAATTTCTGTCTTTATTGTTGTATTAGCTTCAGACCTAAAGGCCTCTAGATCTTTCTTTGCGTTCCAACTAAAATAAAAAACGAGGGTAGTAGATATCACTATTAAAAAAAGAAGGAACGACCCAATATAAAACAAAGTGTTAATGACGCCTCCTGAATTTTTTTTATTTTTTTTAGATATTTCTATGGCCATTTGTTTGGTTATTTATTTAATAATCCCCTAAGAGCAAGTCCAGTAGCTATTGTATAGCCAGGTCTCATCTCTTTTATTTTTGAACTTAATATTGGTGGATATTTTATATTTCTAAATGGATCTGCTATCTCAACTTCCTTTTCTGTTTTTTCTACAAAATAATCTTTAAGTCCCAACATAGAAGAAAATCCACCAGCAAGAATTATTTTATCTACTTCTATTGATTCTTTTTTAGAAAAAATACTTGAAACTTCTATTGACTCGTTTAAAAGAACTTTAATTTTCTCTTTAATTACCTTATTAATAGTTTCATCTTCTAGTCCTTTTTTTATCAATAATTCACACGTGTCATTATAGCTTAAATTTATTTCGTCAGCAATCTTTTTTATCGTCTCATAGCTAGAAAAGTCTATTGCATAGGTTGAATTAATGGATCCTTTCCTGGTTACCGTTATTGTGGTGCTCTGAACCCCAACATCAACAATTTGAATTGCTTTAGAAAAATCGATTTTGTCTATTAATGACCTAGTTAAACTAAAAACCTCGGCTTCTATTGCAGAAAGTCGTACTCCCGCCATTTCAGCAATTTTTTTATACTTATCAATAACATTATTAGGAATTGCGACTAACAAAATATTTAAATTTTTATCGTTTCCATTTTTCTCTATTAAAGACCAATCGAGTGTCATTTCTTGTAGTGCTAAGGGAATATGTTGTCTTGCCTCAAACCGAACAACAGAATCTATTTCGTTTTTAGAAACTTTAGGAATAGAAAAAGATGTAAAAAAGGTCATAAAGTCAGGTATTGAAAACGTTACATCCCTTGCATCCATCTTAGATTCTTTAATCATTGCCTTAATGTTTTTAGCAATTTCTTGGTCTGACATTTTAAGGCTTTTCTTTTTAGCTCCTTGAGCTGATTCTATAGAATCTATTCTATTAATTTTTTCAGCATAATTATCAAGAGTTATTTTTTTCTTTCTTTCAGAAAGCTGAACAGCTTTTATAGAAAATGTTCCTGTATCTATTCCAATATGTTTTTTGGTTTTTTTAAAAAATAGCATTTTAAACTTTTATAAATTAAATAATAAAATATTTTTGATGGTTATACAAGGGTTATTTTTTTTGACCACCAAAATTTTTTAATATATTTGAGTTAAATGTATACCTTATTTCTTTTCTTTCGTTAAATTTTTGTTCCGCTAATTCGATTAGCTTTGTAACTAGGTCAACATTAGAAATTCCAATTTTTCTCCAATTATGAGAGTAAAGACTTCCGGGAAGAGTGTTTATTTCGTTGACATAAATTTCTTTTTTAGAGTTAGATAGAAAATCAATTCTAGCGATACCAGAGCAACCGATTGCTTTATAGCTTTGCTTGGCTAGGTTTTTAGTTTTTTCTGAAAGTTCATGGTCTATTTTTGCTGGTATTTCACTATAGTTTAAATTGTTTTTTCTTAAATATTTATCATTAAAACTAAAAAAATCTTCTCTGTTTAGTGGCCTCTCAATCGCCCCCAAAGTAAGATTATCATTACCCATTACCGGAACCGTTAATTCAATTAAGTTTTCTATACTCTCTTCCACTAAAACTTTATCATCATAATGAAATGCAACCTCAATCGCATTTTGAAGATCAACTTCCCTGTTAACTTTGGCTATTCCTATACTAGAACCAAGATGAGCTGGTTTAACAAATAAAGGATATTTTATATTGATATCTTTTATAATTGAATCTTTTCTAAGGTCCCATTCTTTATTGGTGAAATAAATATAGGGAACCGTTGATATTCCTGATATTGATAATATCTGTTTAGTTAAAACTTTATCCATTGATATCACCGAAGAAGATATGTCGCAACCAACAAATGGGACATTGGCCATTCTTATTAAACCCATCAAACTACCATCTTCTCCAAAGGTTCCGTGCATAGCTGGAAAAACTAAGTCTACTTTTGTCTTTTTATTTTTTAGTCCTGGCCAGATTATAGTTAAACCACCATCAAAAGATAACCTTATCTTAGATTTAAGTTTTTTCCCGAAGTCTCTTTGTTTAAAAAAATCAATATTATTCATTGATTTTTCTGAAAACCAAGAACCATCCTTAGATATATAGATCGGTAAAACGTTAAATTTTTCTGTTAAATTAAGGGATGGAATTATAGGATTGTATGCAGTAATTATTGAAACGTCGTGCTCAACACTACGACCTCCAAAGATAACAGCAACTGTTTTTTTCATAGTATTATTATATATTATTTATATTGATCAGACCAGTCGTTTTGAATTAAAACAAGATCGCCACTAACTGTTATATGTGGCATTTCTCTAAAGAAAAAATTCATTTCTTTAAACCAAATCAAATTTCCCTGGAAACCATTATCTTTTAATCCTTTTTCAATTTCCTTGGTAACAGAATTCTCGATTAAAACTATATTTTCTATACCTGAACTTGATAGCTGTTGCCCTATTTTATAATGAATATTTTTAGATTCTTTGCCCATCTCTACTAGCCCTGGCGTAACATAGAATCGACGATATCCTTTTATTTTAGATAGAAAATCTATGGCCACTTTAAAACCATCAGGATTTCCATTATAACTGTCATCTATTAAAATAACGTCATCAATCTTTTTCTTCTCTAACCTATGAGGAAAAGACTTGGTTTTCTCTACGCCTTTTTTAATTTGATCTATTGATGCCCCTAAAGAAAAGGCAATGCTAGCAGCTAGTGCTATAGGGCCGATCTGATGGGTTCCTAAAAGGCCCGATCTTAGGTTGATCTCCATGTCTTTTTTGGTCATCGTAAAAGAAGTTCCAGATAAATCTGTTTTTTTATTGCTTATCTTCCATGGCCCAACAAGATCTTGGCTATATTCTATTTGTTTAATTCCTTTATCTATAAACCTGCTTTCAGAATTAACATATAATTTCTTTATCGTCTTGTGCTCAGCTAACTCATATATTGTTTTCTGTGTCTTAGCTATATTCTTAAATCTTTCTAAATGAGCTTCGTTTATTCCAGTAATGATGCCAATTTCTGGATTAATTATTCTAGATAATTTTTTAATATCCTTTCGCCTATACTCTCCCATTTCAAATATAATAATATCTTCTTTTCCATTAAGAGATCTAGCAAACCTACTTACTCCTATTGGTGTATTATAGTTTTCTCCTGGAGCAGAGACATTCTTAAATTCAGACAAAACAGATCTTAGTATCTCTCTCATTGTTGTTTTTCCATAACTTCCAGCAATAGCTATCTTAAGGGCTTTGATTTCTTTTATCTTTTTCTTTGTCTTTTTAATTATAATAAATTCAATCGGTTTTTGTATTAATTGTTTTATAAAGAAGGTTGGTATTATTATTGCATAGGCTAGAAAGTATGGAGCTAAGAAAATAGATAGTAAAAACAAAAAAGCATTCCTCGAAAAGAAAAAAATAAAAGAAATTATAATAAGCCAAGAGATTATTATTAATAGTCTGCTCTTAATTGTTTTGTCTAGCTTTTTTCTTGTCTGAACCTTATCGAAATCTTTTGTTTGATGATACCAACTAAGATATCTTTTAATTTCATATTCGCTTGCCTGAAGCATGTAAACAATATTCTGAATATATCCTACCTTGTACCTGCTAAAATTAATCATAAAAAATTATCTATTAAAGATGAAACTTCTTCGGGTTTTTCTTTGAAAAAAAAATGCCCAGAATCTATTATTTCTAATTTAGATCCTGTAATAATCTCTGATAATTTAACTCCATCAGACAACGGCGTTTCAGTGTCTTTTCTACCCCAAATTAAGAGTATTGGTATTTTTATTTTAGAAGCCTCTAGCGTTAAGTCTTCTGATATTATTTTTAAAAAAGTTTCTTTAAGATCGCCACTAGCTAAATAATCACTTCCCATCATTTTATATCCTTTTTCTCTGATTTTTTCTCTATAAAAAATTATTGGTGGTATATATGTTAATAGTTTTATTAATTTATATAAGAATCTTGCTTTCTTTTTTCTAGAAACACCAGCCGATGATAGTAATACCGCTTTCTCTGGTTTAAATTTATTTCTAGCCAAACCTTTTATCAGTATCCTGCCGCCAAAAGAATGACCAACAATAAAATCTGGATTAATCTTTATTTTGTCTATAAAGTTTAAAATAAAACTTATATAAGAGTCTAATTCCCAGGATTCTTTTGGTTTCTCTGTTTGTCCAAAGCCAGGCAGGTCAAGCCTAACAACCCTATACTTTAAAGACAAAAAAGAAGTTAAACCGTTAAATGTCTCTAAATTATCTTGCCAGCCATGAAGAAAAAGGACTGTTTTCCCAGATCCCTGATCTTGATATTCGGTTGCTATTCTATCAATAATGACTTTCATTTTAAGCGGTGGGGGTGGGATTCGAACCCACGATGCCTTTCAGCATAATTGTTTTCAAGACAATCTCCTTAAACCGCTCGGACACCCCACCAAAAATTGCGGAGGAGGTGGGACTCGAACCCACAAACCGCTTTTTACACGGTTACAGTTTAGCAAACTGCTGGCTTACCATTCGCCGCACCCCTCCTGACGAAAATATTATAGCAAATTATATAAATTTGTGATAGATTAGCACAAAAAGAGTAAATGTGCTCGTAGCTCAGTGGATAGAGCGCTTCCCTGCGGAGGAAGAGGTCAGAGGTTCAAATCCTCTCGAGCACACAATTTATCATAAATAAAATTATAATCAATGGATCTTAATACTCCTATAGAAAAAATACCATACATAGGAACTGCCTATCAGAAAAAATTAGGTAGACTAGGTATAAAAAATGTTAAAGATCTTTTGTTGCATCTACCTTTTAAATATGATGATTTTTCTCTTGTTTCTAAGATAGCATTGATTAACCCTGGGGAAAAAATAACTATCAATGGAAAGGTTGTTAAGATTGAAAATAAAAGAATATTTAAGAAAAAGATGGTTTTAACTCAGGCGTTAATTGATGATGGTTCTGGAACTATAACTGCTACATGGTTTAATCAACCATATCTAATGGGCTCAATTGAAGAAAATGAAAGCTATTTTTTTTCCGGTAAAGCAGATTATAAGGGTAAAAAAATTCAAATAGTAAATCCTTCTGTTGAAAAAGAACACACATTTAAAAAACAGATTCACACAGGAAGAATGGTCTCAGTATATCCAGAGACTAGGGGTGTTTCTTCTAAGTGGATCAGGTTTATTGTTAGTAATCTATTATTAAAATATAGCGGTAAAATAAAAGAGACTCTTCCTCTTGAGATTATAAAAGAAAATAATTTCTATTCAAAAGAAGAAGCGATAAAAAAGATTCACTTTCCAGATTCGATTAAAGAAGCTAGAGAGGCTAGAAGAAGACTATCTTTTGAGCAGATATTTCTAATACAATTATCTGTCTTAGAAGAAAAAATAAGAATAACAAAAGAGAAGGCTTCATCTATACCAATTGACATTGACACAATCAAAAGAATTGTTTCTGAACTTCCATTTAAATTAACTGATGATCAGAAAAAATCAACATGGCAAGCGCTAAAAGACATGGAAAAAAAATACCCAATGAACAGATTAATAGAAGGCGATGTTGGATCTGGTAAAACCGTTGTAGCTGCAATAGCTATGGCTAACACTTTTAGGGCAGGATTTCAGTCAGCATTTATGGCCCCAACCGAAGTTTTAGCTAAGCAACACTTTAAAGAGGTTTTTAAAATATTAAAAAACATTAACTTAAACGTAGGTCTTTTAACTGGAAAAGAAGATAAATATTATTCTAAAAAATTAAAGAGTGACTTTATTGAGATATCAAGAAGGAAACTTCTAGAAAAAACTGCTAAAGGAGAAATTGATCTTTTAATTGGAACTCATGCATTAATACAAGATAAGGTAAAGTTTAATAATCTAGCACTAGTTGTTCTTGATGAACAGCATCGATTTGGCGTTAAACAAAGATCAAGGCTAGTTTCTAGAAGGTCTGATTCTGAAGAGATAAGAATCCCCCATCTACTATCAATGACTGCAACACCGATACCAAGAACACTTGCTCTTACTATTTATGGTGACCTAGATCTTTCATTAATAAAAGAACTTCCTAAGGGTAGAAAGAAGATAACAACCAAAATAGTTTCTTCTAAAGATAGAAAAAATGTTTACAGTTTAGTTAAAAGAGAGTTAAAAAAAGGAAAACAAGCCTTTGTTATCTGTCCAAGAATAGATGTCTCCGAAGATCAAGATAAAGAGTCTAGATGGTCTAAAGTAAAAGCAGTTAAAGAAGAACATGAAAATCTTTCAAAAAATATTTTTCCTGAATTCAATGTTGGGATTATTCATGGAAAAATGGGCGTTAAAGAAAAAGAACGAGCAATGAAAGATTTTAGAGATAAAAAAAACAATATCTTAGTATCTACTTCAGTGGTTGAGGTGGGCATAGATGTTCCAGATGCAACCGTAATGATAATAGAGGGTGCTGAAAGGTTTGGGTTAGCTCAATTACATCAACTAAGAGGAAGAGTTGGCAGGAGCAAAGCACAGTCATATTGTTTTATATTCCCAGAGCAATTTTCAGACAAAACAAACAAAAGAATGAGAGCAGTTGTTGATTCTAATGATGGTTTTGAACTGTCAGAAAGAGATCTTCAACTAAGAGGTCCTGGTGATTTTATAGGAGCTAGGCAATGGGGTATACCCGATACAATAATGGATTCGCTTGCCGATATAGAGCTAGTTCAGCTAGCAAAAAACGCTGCCATAAAAATACTAGAAAAAGATTTTTATTTAAAAAAATATCCCCTGCTCAAAAAAGAGACAAGGGAGTTAAGGAAAAATATTCACTTAGAATAGCGACCCCACGGGGAATCGAACCCCGATTGCCAGCTTGAAAAGCTGGAGTCCTAAGCCGTTAGACGATGGGGTCTAAACAAAACTCTTATATCTTAAAATTTATAAAAAATCAAGACAAGATGAAAAAAATAACAATACTGGGAATAGAAACTTCTTGCGACGACACCTGCATATCTTTAATAGAAACTGATGAAGGTAATTATTTTAAAGTTCTTTCAAATTTAATATCATCTCAAAACAAGGTTCATAGAAAATGGGGTGGTATATATCCCTCATTAGCAAGAAGAGAGCATCAAAAAAACATTGTGCCTCTTTTTAAAAAAACTTTATCTAATTCCAATCTTTTAATTAAAGAAAAGTCAAAGATCGATCCAAGGATAATAGAAATACTAGAAAAAGAAAAAATCTTAAAGAAAAAAGCTTTTTGTTTTTTTAAAAAATATAAAAAAGTAGATATAGATTTTATCGCATTAACTTGTGGTCCAGGGCTTAGCCCCTCTCTTTGGACTGGAGTTAACTTTGCCAAAGCAATATCTTGTCAGTGGAATATACCGATAATACCAGTAAATCATATTGAAGCACACTTAATAATATCATTGTTTTCCCTTGAAAATGACCTTCTAGTAAAAAACAATCTTCTTTTTCCTGCTATCGGACTAATAGCTTCGGGTGGTCATACTCAATTAATGCTAATAAATAATGTAAAAAAATATAAAATTATTGGAGAAACTAGAGATGATGCAGCTGGAGAATGTTTCGATAAGTCCGCTAGAATAATAGGATTAGGTTATCCTGGTGGTCCAGCTATATCTGCTATGGCAGAAAAAAGTAAAACTAAAGCCAGTCCATTGCCAAGACCAATGATTAATAGCAAAGATTACGATTTTAGTTTTTCAGGTTTAAAAACAGCTGTTCTTTATAATCATAGAAAAGTTAAAAACAAAAAATCAAAAGAATATCTAGCATCAATATCTCAGGAAATACAACAATCAATAATAGATGTTCTTATATCTAAAACTTCTTCTGCGTTAAAAGAGTATAATGCAAAAAGTGTTATTTTGGGCGGTGGAGTTATATCAAACAAAGAACTAAAAAAACAACTAAAAGAATCATTAAAAGGAGTAAAGTTATTTTTTCCTCCAAAAGGAACCCAAACAGACAATGCGTTAATGATAGCTGTTACTGGATATTTAGATATGAAAAATGCTCAAAATTATGTTAATATAAAAGCAGATCCAAACTTAAAGAT